>CBDUXZ010000177.1:0-5125 GCA_965371325.1 uncultured bacterium
CCTCCATCACAGGCTTCACATTCAGATCATGCTCGCGATGGTGGCCGGGGCGGTGGTGGGCTTCAGCTTCGGCGAAGGCGCCGTCCCCTGGGTCGGGTGGATGGGAACCCTGTTCATCCGCCTCCTCCGGATGATTATGGTGCCGCTGATCTTCGTAAGCGTCATCGGCGGCGTCGCTTCCGTGGGGGGCGGGCGGAGCCTCGGACGCCTCGGTCTCAAAACGGTTAGCTACTACGTTCTCACAAGCTTTCTCGCGATCATCGTCGGGCTGGCTTTCGTAAATCTGTTCGCGCCGGGCGTCGGCGCAAACATCGGAATTGCCGCGCAGGCGGAGATGCCGGATATCGAAACGCCCGGAAGCCTCCTGGATATATTTTTCCGCCTTGTTCCGATAAACCCCATCGATGCGATGGCAACGGGCGACATGCTCGGGATCATCTTCTTTGCCATCATGCTGGGCGCCGCCCTGACCCAGATTCCGGAGTTTCACCGGGAGCGCCTCACCGAGCTCATCAACGCCTCCTTCGATCTCATCATGAAGCTCACGGGGTGGATCATCCGCCTCGCGCCGCTCGGGGTTTTTGGCCTGATGACGCGCGCGGTGGCCGTCTCGGGCTTCGATACATTTCGCGCGCTCGGCCTTTACATGATGACCATCGTGTCCGCGCTCACCGTTCATCTGCTTGTGACGCTCCCGCTTCTCCTCTGGTTCGTGGGGAGGATCAGGCCGTGGGTTCACTTCAGGAACATGACTGACGCCATGCTCACCGCTTTTTCCACCAGCAGCTCGGCTGCGACGCTCCCGGTCACACTGAACGTGGTGGAAAAGGAAGTGGGGGTGAGCAACCGGGTTTCGAGCTTCGTCATTCCTATGGGCGCCACGATCAACATGGACGGCACCGCGCTCTACGAATGCGTGGGGGTGATTTTCATCTCGCAGGTTCTGGGCGTTCCCCTGGGGTTCGAGGCGCAGGCGGTCGTGGTGATGACGGCGCTTCTCGCGTCCATTGGCGCCGCAGGCATCCCCTCGGCCGGCCTCGTCATGATCTTCATCGTGACCGAGGCAGTGAATTTGAGGGGACCGGAGGTGGCCGTGATTGTCGGGGCGATGCTGGCCATCGACCGCCCCCTGGACATGTACCGCACCATGGTGAATGTGTTCAGCGATTCCTGCGGCGCGGCCATCATCGCGAGATCGGAAGGCGAGACCGAGGTCGACGCAGCGTGAACCCGCTAAAAAATGGACAATTAAGTGGGACAGTCCCCCTTAAAATGCCGAAAAATGGGGACTAAAAGGGGGACTGTCCCACTTAAAAATGTGCCGGAGGACGTGCGGGCGATTGGAGAGGGGCTCCGCGCGGCAGGGCACGCGGTCTGGCTCGTGGGGGGGTGCGTTCGAGACCAGCTTGCGGGCCGGGCTCCGCGCGATTGGGACATCGCCACGGCCGCACCCGCGGAATTCCTGGGGAAGCAGTTCGGTCGCGCTCGGAAGATCGGGGCTCGCGGCGCGACTTACCTGGTCTCTGCAGCCCCCGGAAGCCCGCCGCGGGAGGTAAGCCTCCTCGGCGGCAGGGCCATCGAAACCGACCTCGCGCGCCGCGATTTCACGATCAACGCCATCGCCCTCCCCCTTCCGATTACCACCCGGAATTCTCCGATCGATCCAGCGGGCGGCCGCGCGGATCTCGCGGCGGGTGTTCTGCGCGCCGTGGGCGACCCCGACGCACGTTTTTCGGAAGACCCGCTTCGTCCCTTGCGCGGCGTCCGCCTGGAGCAAGAGCTTGGCCTCACGCCGGAAGCGGCCACGCTGGAAGCGATGGCGCATCATGCGCGGGCCGTGGCAACCGCGGCGCCTGAGCGCGTTCGGGAGGAGCTTCTCCGCTGCCTCGCCTGCCCGGAGCCCTCCCGCGCCATCGAACGGATGCGGAAAACAGGCATGCTTGCGTCGCTCCTTCCGGAGATCGCCGCGATGCTCAGCGTGGCCCAGCCTCGCCGCTACCACAAGCTGGACGTTTACCGCCACACGCTCGCGGCACTCGACTTCGCCGCGCAAACGCCCGGGGCTAATGCGTATCTCCGTTTCGCGGTTCTCTACCACGATGCGGGCAAGCCTCCCACGCTGGCGATCCGCCACGGCGAGCCCTCCTTTTTCGGCCACGAAATCGAGGGCGCGCGTCTCACGACACGGCGGTGCGAAGCCTTGCGCTTTCCTAAAAGGGAGATCGAACGTACGGCGTCGCTCGTCCGCCATCATCTGGTTCGCTACACGACACGTTGGTCGGACCGCGCCGTGCGCCGCTTCATGCGTCGCGTGACCCCGGCGCTCATTCCCGATCTGCTCGCCCTCTATGCCGCCGACGTGCGGGCCAAGGATCCGGAGTGGCACCGGGACAAATCTCTTCCCGATGAGGTCGCCGCCCTCGCCGCACGCATCGAGTCCGTGCGGGTGGCCGGGGCCGCGCTGACCGTGCGCGATCTTGCCATCACGGGCGACGATGTCATCCGGGCTCTCGGCGTTCCCAAGGGCCCCTCCGTTGGGATTGCGCTCGAGGCGCTACTCGAGGAAGTCATCGCCAATCCGACTTTGAATGAGAAAAAGCGACTTCTTGGTTTGCTCGCCGATCTAACGGAAGGGAGTGGAGGGAAGAAGTGCTAGGATGGGGCTCGCCCGGGAGGAGGAGAGAATGGCAAGCGCGAAGGAACTAACTGATCAGGGCTTTGATCTCTACGCGAAGGGTGAGATGGACGAGGCCATCGCGGTGCTGAAGCAGGCCATCGCAGCCGACGCGAACTACCTCGAAGCCCATCGCACCATCGCCATGGCCTACGGCAAGAAGGGAATGCTCGACGAAGCTATCTCCGCTGCGAACCGCATGATCGAGATCGACCCGAATGACAACCTGGCCTACGTGAGCCTGTCCATTTTCCTGCAGCGGCAGGGGAAGGTCCCCGAGGCCGAGGAAGCCATGGCGAAGGCCACCGCCGTGCAAACCCGGTCGATGAAGTAGCAGCCGGCCCGACGCCAGAAGGCAGGTAAGGTATGCACGACCCCTCAGACGGGTCGGGCGCCGGCGCGGTCGGCCAGTGAGGATGCCCGCTCCGCGGCTACCACGGAACCTTGCGCGCGGAGTTCGCTTGCGATGCGACGCGCCACACGGCCGATCTCGGGGAGGAGCGTCCTTGCCTCCACGTTCAACCCCTGCCGGTCGGTGACCTCGGCGAAGGCGTCGAGCGCGCTCTCGAACTCGCCCGCATAAAAGAGCGACATCCCCCGCGCGAAGGCGAGCATCGCAGGCACTGCGGGATCCCCCCTCTCCTCTTCAATGCTCTTCCCAAAACATTCCTGCGCCTTCCCGAAACGCGCGCTGTCAAGGTAGCTCTGCCCAGCCGCCGCATAGCCCGGCCCGCGCCCTCCGGGGAACATCATCTCGAAGGGGTGATCTTCCCGGGCCGTGCCGAAGACCTGCTGCGTCAGTTTTTCCTGCTCGTAGAAAAAACGCAGCAGAAGGCCGTTCGACCGGAAATCCGGAAGGAGTGCCTTCAGCTGCTGCGTCGCCTCGCAGAAGAGGGTTCGCGTCTCCTCCATCTCCTCGGAAAAGCCGGTTGCAGCACGCTTGAGAATCGTGTGAAGCTGGCGCAGGAAATCCTCCTCGTTCCTGGTTCTCGGCGTCTTGGCCCCGAGCGCCCGCCCCCGCTCGCCATACACCTGGACCTGGTAGAAATTCTCTCGGAGCTTCATGGCCTCGTGGAAGATGGTCCCGACGGTGAGATCGAACAGATGCTCCTTCTCCATTCCCGCCGAGGCATCGCGGCGGAACAGCGCGTGGCAGCTTTCCTTCGCCTGATAGAGAACACTCTTCCCGCGGTCGTCGATAAACGTTTCGAGGTCTTCGAAAGCGAGCGCGTCTTCTCTGTAGGCCTTGTATAGCTCCTCAAAGCGTGCCGCCGCGGAGAGGTACGCCGACACGACCTCCACCATCCGCCGATGCCGCTCTCGCTTTTCCCGATCGAACATCGATCTCCTAACCCTTCGAGGGGAGTGCGACGATCCCCTCCCCCTTCGTCGTCACCGTGCCCTTCTGCGTGGTGGTCAGAATTTCACAAAGAACACGCTTCTCACCATCCTCTTCGTACTTTTTGACTACCTTGCCGCTGGACGTCACATCGTCGCCCGGTTCGGTGATGGCGGTGAAACGCACGCTGACCTTCCGCACGTTCTGCGCCCCGGCCCAGCCCGCCAGGAACTGACCGGAAAACCCCATCGAAAGCATGCCGTGGGCGATCACGCCGTTCGGCATACCGGCCATCTGCGCGAAACCGTCGTCGGTGTGAAGGAGGTTGTAGTCGTGGCTCGCCCCTGCGTACTGGACAAGCTGAACCTTCGTGATGGGTGCATGGGTGACGGCCGGAACTTCGTCCCCCTCGTTCACGTCTTCGAAGAAAACCTTGTTCACCATGAGAAAGCTCTCCTGAAGTTAAAGCGATTTCCAGCTTTTCATGGGCGCTGGATGACCGTGGACCTTCCGACAAAGCCGACCGACCCGTCGGGGCGGCGGCCCGTCGTCTCGATGACGACCATGATCATTGCGCCGCTCTTTCCTTCCTTCGTGTAGATGTCCGCGACGAGGCTCTTCACCTTGAGCACATCGCCCGCGACAAGCGGCCGCGGCATCTCGTAGGACTGTGTCCCGTGAACCAGCTTCGTGAAATCAAAACCTACCTTGTCGCGCAGCTTCGCGTCCTGGTTGTCCTTGAAGGTCGTGGGGAAGGTGGGCGGCGCGGGGATATCCGCGAAGCCTTCCTTCCTGGCCGCTTCCAAATCGTAGTAAATTGTGCTCTTCTCGCCAATCGCATTCGCGAACCACTTGATCGACACGCGGTCGACCTCGTGGGTTGTCTCGCCGGTCTCGAACCCTACGGCGTCCATGTTGATGCTCATCGATCGTGACTCCTTCTTTTGTGATACACGCCATTGACGCAAGGGGATTGCTTCGTCGCTTCGTCGTTATTATTTTCACGGCCCGCGCCTCGCGCGGGACCTCGGGCTTCGCAATGATACTTTTCCCGGAACTCAGATTCCCAGGATTGCCCCCTGGGCCACAAGCTTCTCCTGGAGTTTTTTCAC
>CBDUXZ010000178.1:0-5122 GCA_965371325.1 uncultured bacterium
AAAAAGTCCACGCCGGCCCTGATTTTCTGCAGGGACCCTCAGTGCCCCTCCTCGAGCCGCCAGGCCAGGTGATCGGGAAGGCCTGCCTTTCGGACCTTGCGGGCCGCGTCTGCCGAACGGTAGCCCACGCGGTGCCGTTCGACCACCCCCTCCTTCATATCAGCCACCGCAAAGCAGAGGCGGGGATCGCCATCCCGAGGCTGGCCCACGCTGCCGGGATTAACGAGGTAGCGATGGCCCCGCTGGAGGCGAACGGCTGCATTGTGATCGGTCTCGACCAGGGCCCCCTTCGGCCCCTGGGAGAAGGTCACGGGATAGTGCGTGTGACCAAAAAAAGCTACTTTTACGCGCGGATAGTTAACTCTCAGAGCCTCGAAATCACCCCCCGTGCCCCGCCCTTCGAACAGGTAAGCGTCCCGCTCGAGGACCGATCCGTGGACGATCAGGACCTCCCGACCGATCCTGGCCTGGGGCCGGAGCCCCCGGAGAAATGCCCGGTTCTCCGGGGTCAAAGCCTCGCGGGTCCATAGGACGGCGGCGCGGGCATGAGGATTGAAGTGATCGGGCTCCTCGATCCCGCAAGCCACGGCGTCGTGGTTCCCCATGATCGTGAGAATGCCCAGATCCCGCACCCGTTCGACCACCGCATTCGGGTCGGCATTGTAGCCGACCAGATCGCCGCAGGTGACGACCCGGTCCGCGCCCAGGCGCTCCACCGCCTTCAGGGCCGCCTCGAGGGCCTCCAGATTCGCGTGGATGTCGGAGAGAACCGCCAGGCGCAACCGCCCCCTCCTCTTCTCCGGCGGGTGATCAGGCGCCCGCCGCCCGCCGTTGCCGCCCCACCTCGTGCAGCAGCACTGCCGCGGCCATCGCCGCATTGAGCGACGCAATCTCCCCCGCGACGGGGATGGAAACGCACAGATCGCAGCTCTTTCGAACAAGGGGCCGGAGACCCTTCTCCTCACCGCCGATAACCAGCGCCAGAGGCGCCGACGCGTCGAAGCTGTCGAGCGTTGTTTCTCCGTCCGCAGCCGCCCCGACGATCCAGAGCCCGGCCCTCCTCAGGGCCCCGAGCGCGCGGACCAGATTGGTCACCCTTACCACCGGGGTGTATTCCACGGCGCCCGCGCTGGCCTTCGCGGCAGCAGGCGTGATCCCTGCTGATCGGTCTTTGGGAATCACGACCCCATGCGCGCCAACGGTATTGGCGCATCGGATCATCGACCCAAGATTTCGCGGGTCCTGAACACTGTCGAGGGCCAGAACGAGAGCCGGCTTGTCGCCCTCACCAATTCGAGTCAGGAGTTCCGCTTCATTCTCGTATCGAAAGGGATCCACAGACGCCACGATCCCCTGATGCTCATCGCTCCCGGCCAGGCGCCGCAGCCGCTCCCGCGTTGCGCCTTCGACCTCGACGCCCGCCGATCCGGCCAGTGCTTCGACCCCTTCGCGCCGCGCCCCCCTCCCTCCCGGCGCAAGCACCCAGACTTTTCTCACGCGGCGCCGGCGCGCGAGCAGCGCTTCACGGACAGGATTGATGCCGTGAAGCATCTGGTCCTTCTCACCCGACCGGTCGGGCCTGCGCTTCATGTGTTCGGCCGGGCAACGGTCTCGATCTCACCGGCCAGCTTCTCGAACGCAGAAGCGGGATCGGCGGCAGACGTGATCGGCCGCCCCACAACCAGATAGTCCGCGCCGGCCTCCATGGCCTTCCGCGCAGAAAGCGTTCGACGCTGATCGTCCGCCGGCTCATCGCCGCTCCGGATACCGGGCGTCACAACAAGAAAATCTTCTCCGCACTGCCTCCGGACCTCCGATATTTCCCGGGGCGAGCAGACAACGCCATCGAGCCCCGCCTCCCGGGCCAGTCCGGCCAGACGAAGCACCTGCTTCTCCACGCCGCCCGACACACCGGTCTCGGCCAGGGCCTCCGCCTCGAGGCTGGTAAGCACCGTGACACCGAGCAGCCTGGGCCGCGGCGCAGATTGGCGGGCCGCCTCATCCTCGGCGGCCTCTCTTGCCGCCCGCATCATCGCTCGCCCGCCCGAGGCATGCAGATCGATGAAGGCAACGCCAAGCTTCACGGCCTCCCGCGTTGCGCCCGCCACCGTGGCGGGTATGTCGTGGAATTTCAGATCCAGGAATACAGCGAACTTTGCCGCCACGAGGCGCCCCACGAACTCCGGGCCGCCGGCCACGAAAAGTTGCTTGCCAATTTTCACGCTCCGGACGGTTCCCGTAAGACGGGCAATCAGCGCCTCCGCCTTCGAGACCTGATCGACATCTATCGCCACGATGAGGCGATCGCGTGCCTCCATCAGGAGCCCTTCCCGGAGAGGCCGGCCAGGGAAGCTTCCACGATTTCGATCGCCTTGTGGCTTGCTTCCGCAAGGTCTACCTGGGTTTTCCCGGCGCTCTGCCTGTGGGCGATCTCGACCTTTCCCTCCGCAAGACTCCTCTTCCCCACGATCACACGCGCGGGAGCCCCAATCAGGTCGGCATCGGCAAACTTGACGCCTGCCCGCTCGTCGCGATCGTCCAGAAGTACTTCCTGCCCCGCCGCCTCCAGCGTATCTGCAATCCGGGCGGCCGCAGCCGCGACCTCGGGGTCGGGCTGAAGCGGGAGCACGGACACGGTGAAGGGCGCGATGGCCGCGGGCCAGATGATCCCGTTGTCATCGTGATGCTGCTCGATGGCAGCAGCCGCAGTTCGCCCGACGCCGATGCCGTAGGTCCCCATGATGATGATGCGCTCGGCGCCCCCGCCATCCAGGAACGTGGCTTTCAGCGCCTCGCTGTACTTCGTTCCCAGTTTAAAGATGTGCCCGACTTCAATCCCGCGGTTGAACGCAAGCGACGCACCGCAGCGTGCGCAGGCGTCTCCGGGACGGGCCATGCGCAGATCCGCAATCTCATCAACGCTGAAGTCGCGTTCCATCTGCACGTGAACGACGTGCGCATCGGCCTCGTTCGCTCCCGTGACGGCGTCCCCGACGGTGCGGATGGATTCGTCGGCGATAATTTTTCCCTTGAATCCCCTCAGCCGCGCCGGCCCCACGAAACCGACGGGCGCGCCCACAGCCTCCTCGACATCGGCGTCGGTGGCGAGTTCGAGAAGTTGCGTGCCGAGGTGTGCCTTGAGCTTAAGATCATTTATTTTCAGGTCGCCGCGAATGAGCGCCATTACGATCCCACCACCAGTGCGGTACAGGAGGGTCTTTATGAAGTGCGATGGCGAGATGCCGAGGAAGGAGGAAACCTCATCGATCGTTTTCTGTCCAGGCGTCGGCACGGTCTCCATGGGCGGCACGGTTTTGCCGGCCGCCACCTCCGCCAGAGGGGCCGCCTTGACCTCGGCCTTCTCCACGTTCGCTGCGTAGCCGCACCCGGAACAGCTTGCGATCGCGTCCTCTCCGGCGTCGGCAAGAACCATGAACTCGTGGGAATCTCTCCCGCCAATCGCCCCCGTATCGGCTTCAACGATCGCGTGTGCAAGGCCGCAGCGATCGAAGATGCGCGTGTAAATCGAACGCATCGCCTCGTACTCGCGATCGAGATCGGCGTCATCCACGTGAAAGGAGTAGGCGTCCATCATCGTGAATTCCCGGCCCCGCATGAGCCCGTAGCGCGGGCGAATCTCATCGCGGAATTTCGTGTGTATCTGGTAGAGGTTCAGGGGGAACTCCCGGTAGGAGCGCACCTCACGCCGGACGATGTCGGTGATAACCTCCTCGTGGGTCGGCCCAAGGCAGAAATCGCGGTCGTGCCTGTCCCTTACGCGGAGAAGTTCCTTGCCGTACACCTCCCAGCGGCCGCTCTCCTGCCAGAGTTCCGCCGGGATCACGACGGGAAGCTCCACCTCCTGGGCGCCTGCCCGGTCCAGCTCCTCCCGCACGATCCCTTCCACCTTTCGCATCACGCGGAGGCCGAGCGGCAGGAGCGAGTAAATCCCCGCGGCGACTTTGCGGATCATACCCGAGCGAACCATGAGCTGATGGCTCACGACATCCGCCTCGGCGGGGTTTTCTTTCAGGGTGGGGATGAGGAGCTTCGAAAAACGCACAGGCACCCCTTACTCGGTGATCTTCTTGGCTTCCTCGATTATCGCGGCCAGGAGCTGCGATCGATCGGTGACCCTCCGGATCATCTTTCCCTTGCGGTAGAGCATACTCACGCCACGGCCGCCTCCGGTGACGCCCAGATCGGCCTGCTCTGCTTCGCCGGGACCGTTCACCACGCATCCCATGATCGCAATCTTGATCGGGGCCTTCATGTTTCCGACAGCCGCCTCCACCTCCTTAGACAGGGTGATGACGTCCAGCTCGTCCCGGCCGCAGGTGGGACACGCAATGAGCGTGGGCCCGTGTTTTCTCAGATCGAGCGCCTTCAGAATTTCGAAGGCGGCCTTTACCTCCTGGACCGGATCGTCCGTCAACGATACGCGGATCGTGTCACCGATCCCTTCGGCAAGGAGAATGCCGAGGCCCACGGCCGATTTGATGCTCCCGCCGAATCGGGTGCCGGCCTCCGTGATGCCGATATGAAAGGGGTAGTCCACCTTCTCGGCCAGCTGCCGATAGGCCGCGATCGTGGTCGGAACGTCCGTGGCCTTGAGAGAGACCTTGATATCACGGAAACCGGCCGCCTCAAGGATGTCGATGTGCCGCATTGCGCTTTCGGTCATGGCATCCGCGGTAGGCCGGCCGCCATATTTTTCGAGAAGATCCTTTTCGAGGGACCCCCCGTTCACCCCGATGCGGATGGGAACTTCGCGCTCGGCGGCCGCCTCGACCACCTCCCGCACACGGGCCTCACCCCCGATGTTCCCCGGGTTGAGACGCAGACCGTCCACACCGGCCCGGAGAGCTTCGAGGGCCAGGACATGGTTGAAATGAATATCGGCGATGAGCGGCGCATAGGTCCGCGCCCGGATCTCGTGGAGCGCCTCCGCGGCCGCCCTGTCGGGGACGGCCAGGCGGACAATCTCGCATCCGGCCGAGAGGAGATCCTCTATCTGCCGCACCGTCGCGTCCACATCCCGGGTGTCCGTGTTGGTCATCGACTGGACCGCCACGGGCGCATCGCCTCCGACGGCCACGCGCCCGACCCGGATCTGCCGGGT
>CBDUXZ010000179.1:0-5096 GCA_965371325.1 uncultured bacterium
TGGTTTCGGCGCAGGTTGATCCGAAACGGAGGATCGTCGAGCAGTACGAGCCCCGGATGGTGCGCCAGGTTGTCTCCGAGCAGACCGCTCGCAAGGTGACCAGGTACATGCAGGGCGTTCCCGAGGAAGGTGGAACGGGAAGGGCGGCGAGCATAGCCGGCTTCGCGGTGGCCGGGAAGACCGGAACGGCGCAGAAGGTCGCGGAAGGACGGCGGGGCTACTCGTCAAAGCGCATCGGCTCCTTCATCGGTTTCGTTCCCGCCGACAATCCGCGGCTCGCCATCAGCGTGATCATTGACGAGCCCGAAGGGCTTCCCTACGGCGGGAAAGTGGCGGCTCCGGTCTTTCGGGAAATCGCCGAGAAGGCCCTCACCTACCTGAGAGTTCCTCCCGACCCGATGGCACCGGGGCAGAGGGTGACGCTGCAGGCGATGCACGGGAAACCGACGCGTTACCGGCGCGAGAGACACGCCCGGCGCAGCGCGAAACGCGCTACGGTAAAAACAGTGGCGCTCGAACCCCGCATCCCCGACTTCAAGGGAAAAACCATGCGGGATGCACTCGCTTTTTCGCAAGCGCAGAATGTCAGGGTTAAGCTGGAGGGGAGCGGCGTCGTCGTCCGGCAGAGTCCGGCGGCGGGTCAGCGCATCGAGCCTGGAACAGTCATCAAGCTGAAATTCTCACGGGCGGGATCGCCATGAGGCCGGGCCCGGCGAGAGAGAGCTCACCATGCGACTCGGAGATCTGCTCGAAGCGGCAGCATCGGTCCGCGGGGGGAATCTGGAACGGGAGGTCGCGTTCCTGACGTCCGATTCCAGGCGGGTGAGCCCCGGCAGCGTCTTTGTGGCGGTTCCGGGATTGATTACCAACGGTCATCGATTTATCGCCGACGCTCTACGGCAGGGAGCGGTGGCAATTGTCGGTCAAAACCTTGAGGCGGTTCCGCCAGAGGTCGCCGCCGTAGAGGTCGCGGATAGCCGCATCGCCCTGGGCCTGCTTGCAGCGCGGTTCTATGGCGACCCGTCGCGGGAAATGCTGGTGGTGGGGGTAACGGGAACCAATGGAAAGACCACCACGGCATACCTCGTCGAATCTCTCCTCAGGGAGGCGAAGTGGCGGGTCGGAATCGTCGGCACGGTCGAATACCGCTGGGCCGGAGAGAGGCATCCGGCGCCACACACCACTCCGGAATCCTCGGAGCTGCAGTCGCTTCTCCGGAGGATGCGTGACGCCGGGTGTGACGCCGCCGTCATCGAGATTTCAAGCCATGCGCTCGATCTTCATCGCCTTGCGGGATGCGACGTGGACGTGGGTGTCTTCACGAATCTCACCCACGATCACCTCGACTACCACGGCTCCATGGAGGGCTACTTCGAGGCCAAGGCGCGCCTCTTCTCCGAGCATCTCGCGGAGCCGGAGGTGAAGCGACCGCGCTGGGCGGTGGTGAACACGGATGATCCGCGAGCGCCCGATCTGCTCGCCCGAACGCCCTGCAGCGCGATTACTTATGCGACCCGCTCCGAGGCGCGCGTGACGGCTTGGGAAGTGAAGCTGGGACTGGAGGGAATTCGCGCCGAGGTAGTAACGCCGTCGGGGGGCATCGAGCTGCGATCGCCGCTGATCGGAATGCACAACCTTTCGAACCTTCTCGGGGCGGTATCGGTCGGCATCGCCCTGGATATTCCGCTGATGACGATCCGTCGGGGCGTTGGCGGTCTCGAGCGGGTTCCGGGTCGAATGGACCGGGCGGGGAAGGCGGATGACCCTCACGTCTTTGTTGATTACGCCCATACGCCCGACGCGCTTGAAAGAATGCTCGGAGCGGCCGCGAAGCTTGCTCCGGGAGGACTCATCGCGGTCTTCGGATGCGGTGGCGATAGGGATCGCGCGAAGCGCCCCGTCATGGGGGAGGTGGCGGCTCGCCAGGCCAGGCTCACAATCGTCACGAGCGACAATCCGCGCACGGAAGACCCGCTCGCGATCATCGAAGAGATTCTGGCCGGAGTCCGGCGCGCCGGTGGCAGGCGCTATGAGGCGGGCGCCCTGAAGGAACTGCCGGGGGAGCCCGGTTACGCGGTTCTCCCCGATCGGCGGGAAGCAATCCGCCTGGCCTGCCGGCTGGCGGGGAACGATCGGATTGTCGTCATCGCCGGCAAGGGACACGAGGGATACCAGATCGTCGGTGCAGAGAAACTTCCCTTCGACGATCGCGAAGAAGCAGTGAAGGCTCTCGGCGCGACCCGGACGGTCCAATGATTTCCACCGGGACATCGCGCTTTCCCGTCGCCTGGATGGTCCAGGCGGCGAGGGGCAGGCTCGTCCGGGGACGCGCCGAGGGCGAATTCAGCGGGCTGTCGAATGACACGCGGACCATCCGGCGGGGCGCCCTCTACGTGGCCCTTCGCGGACATCGGTTTGACGGCCACGAATTCTGCCGAGAGGCGATCCGGAAGGGGGCCGGCGGCGTCCTAATCGAAGCAGGACGGTTGGGCGGAAAAAGCCTTCCGGCCGCAGCGCGTGTCATCGAGGTGCGAGACACGCTGCGGGCCCTCGGAAGAATCGCCAGGACGCACCGCCGCAGGTTCGACATCCCGGTGATAGCCATCACGGGCTCGAACGGGAAGACGACCACGAAGGAAATGGCAGCGGCCGTCATCGGGCGGCGTTATCGGGTCCTCAAGACCGAGGGGAACCTGAACAATCTGATCGGTCTCCCCCTCTCGCTCCTCCGGCTGGGGCCGGAGCACGAGATCGCCGTCCTCGAACTGGGGATGAACCATTTGGGCGAGATCCGCGACATGACGCGGATCTGTGAACCCTCGGTCAGCGTCATCACCAATGTTGGCCCGGCGCATACGGAGAACTTCCGAAACATCGACGAGGTTGCCAGGGCCAAGGGCGAGCTGTTTCGCACCATGCGCGACGGAACAATCGTCGTGAACGCGGATGACTCCCGGATCATGAAACTGGCGAAGGGGTCGCCACACCGCAGGATCAGTTTCGGAATAGTGCGACGCGCCAGGCTCCGCGCCGAAGAAATACGGCGGAAAGGCATCGGAGGTATTTCCTTCACGCTTGTTTCGGGGGGGAGGCGCGCACGGATCTCGCTTCCGGTTCCAGGGCGGTACAACGTGCAGAATGCACTGGCGGCTGCGAGCGCGGCCTTCGCCGTCGGTCTCGGTCCCCCCGATGTGGCTCACGGACTTGCAACTTTCGAGAACACCAGGTGGAGGATGGAGATCATGAAGATCGGCAGGAACGTTATCCTCATTAATGACTGTTACAACGCAAACCCGGCATCGATGGAGGCCGCCCTGCGATCCTTTTCTGAAATGAAAGGAGACGCCAGGGGCTTCGCGGTTCTCGGCGACATGCTGGAGCTCGGCGACGGAAGCGAGAAGGCGCATCGCAGTGTGGGAAAACTCGTGCGCGATCTCGGAATAGAGGTGCTCGTCACATACGGACCTCTGTCCGAAGCCACAGCCGAGGAAGCATCCATCAAAGGGGGCGCAACCGAAGTTTACGTCGGGCAATCACACGACGAGATTGTCTCGAAACTTCGCGGAATGACCCGGGGCAGGGATTGGATCCTCGTGAAGGGATCACGGGGAATGCAGATGGAGAAGATTGTGGAGGCTTTCGCCGCCTGATGCTGTATCACCTCCTTTATCCCCTTCACACGGAATTTTCCGTGTTCAACGTCATCCGTTACCTGAGCTTCCGCAGCCTCGCGGCGGCCCTGACGGCTCTTCTCGTCTCGTTCATCCTGGGCCCGATCCTCATCCGCTGGCTCAAGGCCAAGCAGATAGGGCAACAGATCCGTGAGGACGGACCGAAATCGCACGCCAACAAAGCGGGCACCCCCACCATGGGGGGCGTTCTCATCATCATCGCGGTGATAGTGGCCACCCTCCTCTGGGTTGAGTTCGACAACCCTTTCGTCTGGCTGGTGCTGGCGGTCGTTCTGGGATACGGGTCGCTCGGTTTCGTGGACGACTACCGAAAGCTCACGAAGCGGAATTCCAAAGGCCTGTCCGTAAAGCAGAAGCTTATCTGGCAATCCCTGATCGCCGCGCTTGTGGGCGGCATTCTCTACGCCCTCCCCGACAGCCAGTTCGGCACGACTCTGACCGTTCCGTTCTTCAAGAACGCTCAGCCCGATCTGGGGTGGTTCTATATTCCCTTCGTCATGGCAGTGATTGTTGGAACGTCAAACGCCGTGAACCTGACGGACGGGCTGGACGGCCTCGCAATCGGACCCGTGCTCACGTGCATGGTGACCTTCGGCTTCATGACTTACGCTTCGGGTCACCAGCAGATCTCGGCCTATCTGCAGATCCCATACGTTGCCGGGAGCGGAACGCTCGCAATTCTGTGCGCCGCTGTCGTCGGGGCGGGACTGGGATTTCTCTGGTTCAACACCTTCCCGGCCCAGGTGTTCATGGGAGACATGGGGAGCCTTGCCCTCGGCGGAGCTCTCGGCACGGTCGCAGTTGTCACGAAGCAGGAGCTTCTGCTCGCCCTCGCCGGCGGGATCTTCGTGCTGGAAGCGCTGAGCGTCATCCTTCAGGTGGTGAGCTTCAAGTGGACCGGCAAGCGCATCTTTGCCATGGCCCCCGTTCACCATCATTTTGAACTCCGGGGGTGGGCGGAGCCCAAAATCATCGTGCGTTTCTGGATCATTTCCATCATCCTCGCGATGATGGCGCTTTCATCCCTGAAACTACGGTAAGAGACGGACTTGAATTTGATCGCGGAAGAACCTCGAAACCCCTCCGGACCTGATGGCCGGAACCCGTCGCCCACGAACCCCGGGCGAGAGCCCGATCTCGCCGGCAGGCGGATGCTTGTCATCGGCCTTGGAGCGACGGGGGTTTCGGCTTCCCGTTTTCTGGCTATACGGGGGGCCCGCGTGAGCGTTCAGGATGACGCGCCGCCCGCGGTGCTGGCCGCCGCGCTGCGCGAGGTTGACCCATTCATTGAAGAGAGCCGCCTGGGGGGGGCGACCTGGCATTATCTTCGGAGTTTCGATCTAATCGTCACCAGTCCGGGCGTTCCGCAGGAAGCGCCTCTGCTCAGGGCCGCCGTGAAAGCCG
>CBDUXZ010000180.1:0-5081 GCA_965371325.1 uncultured bacterium
CCGCAAACGGATTCCTTTTAATCAGGGACTTGCTTCGTCGCTCACGCTCCTCGCAATGACAAAGCGCGGGGAAGGGGGGAAAGGGGCACTCTCCCTGTTTCTCTTAGGGACTTTCCATGCGTTTCATCCGCTATCGTGCTTCGGGAGAAGAGGCCTGGGGCGAGGTGCATGAGCAGGAAGTGCGGCGCCTCGGGCCGTCGCCGCCCTGGGAAGCAAAGCCCGGGACGGGGGGGCGGGCGCACCTCGATCACGTGACGCTCCTCGCCCCCGCACGCCCCACCAAGATCGTCGCTATCGGCCTGAACTACCGTGACCATGCGAAGGAGATGGGCGTTTCCCTTCCCGAGGAGCCGCTGCTTTTTCTCAAGCCCCCTTCCGCGATCGTGGGACCGGAAGGGAAGATCGTGCTCCCCGAAGTTTCCAGCCGGGTCGATTACGAAGGAGAGCTGGGGGTAGTCATTGGCCGCCGGGCGAAGGGCGTGAGCCCGGGGGAGGCGCCGGGGAGCGTTTTTGGGTACACCTGTGTGAACGACGTGACCGCCCGCGATCTGCAGGCCAAAGACGGCCAGTGGTCGCGCGCGAAGGGGTTCGATACCTTCGCCTGCGTGGGTCCGGCCATCGAGGCTTCGGTCGATCCGTTGAACCTCGAGATCGAAACCTGGCTGAACGGCGATCGGGTCCAGGCCTCACGAACCAATCAACTCATCTTCGACGTGTTCACGCTGGTGAGCTATGTCTCCCACGTGATGACCCTGGAGCCGGGAGACATCATCTCCACGGGAACTCCCTCGGGTGTCGGTGCGCTCGCGCCCGGCGACGTGGTCGAGGTGCGGATCGAAGGGGTGGGCACACTCAGGAACACCGCGGCCAGTCCTGGTTCAGGAGGAGAGCGAAGCTAATGTCCAATTCCCCCGCGAAGGCGGCCGGCGCAAACCACTTCGCGCTGTCCGACCGTCTCTCGAAGCTCCCCCCCTATCTCTTCGCCGAGATCGACCGCAAGAAGCGGGAGGCCAGGGCCAGGGGCGTGGATATCATCGACCTTGGCGTGGGTGATCCCGACCAGCCCACGCCCGGGCATATCGTCGCGAAGCTCCAGGAGGCCTGCGCCGATCCGCGCTACCACCGCTACCCCTCCTACGAGGGGATGATTGAGTTCCGTCGGGCCGTGGCGCGCTGGTACCAGCGGCGGTTCGGCGTGACGCTCGATCCGGCGAAGGAGATTGTCTCTCTCATCGGCTCCAAGGAAGGGATCGCGCATCTCCCGCTCGCTTTCGTCAACCCGGGAGATCTCGCCCTTGTCACGGATCCCGGCTATCCGGTCTACGCGATTGCAACGCTCTTCGCGGGCGGTGAATCGATCTCCGTTCCCCTGCGCGCTGAGACGGGCTACCTGCCGGATCTTGAATCCGTTCCGGAGGAAGATCTCGCGCGGGCGAGAATTCTCTTCCTGAACTACCCGAACAACCCCACCTCGGCCACGGCGGATGTGGCGTTCTACGCCCGCGTGGCGGAAATCGCCGCCCGGCACGGCATCATCGTGGCGGCCGACTCTCCCTACTCCGAGATCACCTACGACGGCTATACCGCGCCGAGTTTCCTCGAGGCGCCGGGCGCCCGGGAGGTGGGGGTCGAGTTCCATTCGCTCTCGAAGACCTACAACATGACGGGGTGGCGCTGCGGTTTTGCGGTGGGCAACCCGGAGGTGATCGCCGGTCTGGGGAAGATCAAGACCAACATCGACTCCGGCATCTTCGAGGCGATCCAGGTGGCGGGCATCGAAGCGCTCGATGGCGATCAGTCCTGCGTGGATGCCATGCGAAAGATCTACGCCGAGCGCCGCGATGTCTTTATCGCGGGGCTCGGCAAGGCCGGTATGGATGTCGAGGCGCCGAAGGCGACCTTCTACGTGTGGGCGCCGGTTCCGGAGGGCTACACCTCCGCCGACTTTGCCGGACACCTGCTGGACAAAACGGGGATTGTCGCGACGCCGGGGAACGGCTTTGGCCCGGCCGGCGAAGGGTACATCCGCTTCTCGCTGACCGTCGACAAGCAGCGCCTGGCCGAGGCGGCGTCACGGATACAAAAGACGGGCTTCTGATGCGCCGATCGCGGGGCCTTGCGCTCACCCTGGCCGGGATTGCCGCGTGCGTCCTCACCGTGGGTTGCGCATCGGAAGGTGAGCGATCCGAAGGGGGGAAGTCCACGTTCCTGGCCCACACGGGGCCGGGGAGCTGGGAGGTCAGTATTCTCCAGAACCCGCCCCCCTACGGGCTCGTTCAGTACGTGGAGCCCAGGGTCCCGGGTGTCCCGGCCGACACGCGCGGCGTGTTCGTGGTCGGCAAAGCCTGGATGCGGATAGGAAAAGCGGTTGTGGCCGGGCTTTGCGACGCGCAGTGGACCAGGGAGGTGGCGACGCCGCTACCTCCGACGGGGCGCCGCCCCTTGCAGGTGGAAAGAGGGGGCGCGCGCTACGATGGATGGGAAGCCCGGCGCACTCTTCCCGACGGCACGGCCATGCGGCTCCGCGCGCTGTGCGGGGCGTCTGATGTCGAGACCGCCTTCGTCTTCCTGAGCGCGCCTGACAGCAGCGCCCTCTACGAGCCTGTTTGGGAAAACCTCCTTTTCCTGAACCTCGGGAGCGCCGACGGCCGGTAAAACGGGGAACCATCGATGCGACGGCTTCAAACCCTCCTAACCCTCGCGCTTGCGCTTCTGTTCATCGGCGCCGATCCGCCGCCGCTCGATCCCGATCTTCGCGCCGCCGCGCCGGAGGGGTGGCTTGTAGTGGGGAAGGGCGAGGGGATTTACACGTGGCTCCGTTTCTCTGCGTCCGAGGCGTTGGAGGGCGAAGACTTGCGGGAAGATGCGATCACGCTCTATCGGATTCCGGTGGCCGTCCCGCCCGCCAAGGCAGGGGGGACGCTGGCGGAGATCCAACTGGAGAAACAGAAGATCCACAAGCGCGAGGCCGTCACGCGCACGATCGAAAGCGTTCGGTGGCAGGGGGTTACCGCGGAGTATTTTTCCAAAGCGGGTACGGCCCGCCGCGAGCGCTACCTTTATGCCGATCGCCATGAAGACACGCTTTACATCTTCTGGGATCGAGGCCCGGCAGCGGGCTGGGAGGCGAGCGCCCCTGTTCGCGAGGAGACGCTCAGGAAGGTCAGCGCAATTTTGGCCGGACGGCCCGCCGCAGACGAAGCCGGTGCGGCCGAGCGGGATGAGAACGACGCTCCCGAGGCCGAGCCCGCCGCGAGCGAGGGTTCATGATACACGCCTGGATCGGAATCGGGTCCAATTTGGGCGACCGGATCGCGGCCTGCGCCGGGGGCGCGGCCAGCCTGGGAGAGATCCCCAGAACGCGACTTGTAAAGCTCTCGCGTTTCTACCTGACCGAGCCCGTCGGGATGCCCCCTTGTGAGTGGTTCGTGAACGCCGTTGCCGAGATCGAAACCGATCTTGCGCCCGAAGTACTCCTGAAGAAGCTTATGGGCATCGAGCGAAGCTTCGGCCGTGCGCGGCGCCAGGAGATCGCCCCGCGAACGCTCGATCTCGATCTGCTCGACGCGGGGGGAAAGACGCGGGAAAACGGGGAACTCACCCTGCCCCACCCGCGCATGCACATGCGGCGCTTCCAGCTTCTCCCCCTTGCCGAGATCACCCCGAACTGGCGGCATCCGACGCTGGGGCGGACGGCGGGGGAGCTTCTGGCGAAACTCGACGATCCCGCGCGCGTGATCCGCATCACGCGGCTCGCGCGCGCGGAACGTGCCGGGGCCTGCTGATGAGCATGCTGCGCATTCTTGCAGTCGCTCTGCTGGCCTATCTCGGTGTGCGCCTCATCCGCCGGCTTCTGAGGCTTGGCCCGCCCCCTCCCGACCCAATGAAGCGCGCCCGCACGATCCAGGGGGCCGACATGGTGAAGGACCCCGCCTGCGGGATCTACACGCCCCGCGACTCGGCCGTCGCCGCGACGGCCGGGGGGGAGACAATGTACTTCTGCAGCGAGCGCTGCAGGGAGGCGTACGCAGGCGGAAAACGGGCGGAAAAGTAAGGTTCACTGGCCTACTCTGTTGTGTGTAGACTATCCTGAAACGGCAGTGCTTGAATCCCCTTGACACTCCCGCAGGCGCTACGGTAACTAGACCCACGAAGAGGGCCCCGCACGACAAACCGGCGCGGGGAGAACGGAGAAAATGACCGGGAGGATGGCATGAAGTTCTTTATCGACACCGCAAACCTCGGCGAAATCAAAAAGGCCACCGAACTCGGTCTCATCGACGGCGTCACGACGAACCCTTCGCTCCTCGCCAAAGAGGGCGGCGATCCGCTGGAGACGCTGCGGGAGATCACGAAGATCGTCGAAGGTCCGGTCAACGCCGAGGTGGTAAGCCTGGACGCTGAAGAAATGGTCCGGGAAGGGCTCGCGCACGCCAAGATGGCCGACAACATCGTCATCAAGATTCCGATGACCCTCGATGGGCTCAAGGCCACGAAGCGCCTCACGTCGGAGGGCCTCCACGTAAACGTGACGCTGATCTTCTCGGCGCTTCAGGCGCTGATGGCGGCCAAGGCAGGCGCCACCTACGTGAGCCCCTTCGTCGGAAGGCTGGACGACGCCTCGCACGACGGGATGGATCTCATCCGGCAGATGGTGACCATCTTCGAGAACTACGGCTTTGAAACCCAGGTGCTGGTGGCCAGCATCCGGAGCCCGCTCCACGTGCTCGAGTCGGCGCTGGCCGGCGCCCACATCGCGACCATCCCCTACAAGGTGCTCGACCAGCTCTCCAGGCATCCCCTCACCGACGTGGGCATCGACCGCTTCATGGCCGACTGGGAAAAACTCAAGAAGCAGCAATAGAAAAAAGGGGACGCATTCCTTTTACAAAGGGGTGCGTCCCCTTTTTTTATGGGAGGGCGAGGCTCCTGCCGAGCCGCCTTCCTTATCAGGACGACATCAGGACGACCTGCCCCCCCCTGTCATTGCGAGGAGCACTAGCGACGAAGCAATCCCCAGACTGAAAGGAATCCCTTTACGGGGGGGATTGCCACGTCGGGCCTGCGGCCCTCCTCGCAAT
>CBDUXZ010000181.1:0-5053 GCA_965371325.1 uncultured bacterium
GCAATGCGCTTGGGCTAGGCTGGGGTTGAGTTCAATCGAGGTTTCCAATTCGGCGATGGCGAGGCCGTATTCAGATCTGGCTAGGTGGGCCCGGCCTACGGCGAAGTGGGCCAAAGCATCCTGATCATCGAGCTTCGCTGCTCGTTGTGCGGCGTGAAGGGCATCATCGAGGAGTTCAGGGGTTGGTTCGGTGTCGAAATACACCGCGCTTATAATGATGGCGTAGGCCAACCGCGCGTGCGCCGCTCATCAGCCAGGTGCGTCGCGGCCCCATCGGAAGACACTTCGTAGACGAGAGTCTGCGCGCAGCCGAGAACGAGGGGGAAGGAGAGAGCTGTAAGGAACCGCGTCGCGGCCCCCGTCACGGTTTGAACACCAGCTCGTCGTTGACCATGGATGACACTTTCGAGAAGCGCATGGGAACGTACTCGCCGCGAAGCCACTTCGCGGTGAGATCGCGGTAATGGGGAGAGCGGGGGTTGCCGGACTGCCCCGTGTAGTTCACGAAGCGGGAGGCGTCCCAGTCGGAAAGATCGCAGATGTGCCTGTAGCTGGGGCCGGCCTCGTGTTTCCAGGGGTGGGCGTGGAAGAACTGCCCGCTGTTGACAGTCGTGGAATCGCCCGGCGTCTCGAAGGGGCCGATGTTGAAGAAGGGGGCGAGAACGGGGAGCTGGCCGAGGGGGTGCTTCATCACGAGGGTGTGCATCCGTCCCCAGGTCCACTTGCTCATGTCGGGGCCGAACCTCTCCCGAAGCCGGTCTACGGTGGCTTTCAGGGTCTGTGACAGCTCCATGGCGTGGCCGTCCGCCCGGTCGTACCACCAGGGGCGCCCTTCTCGCGCCACGTTTTCGAGCGGGATCACCGGCTGGTTGATGATCTCCATGTAAGCCCAGTAGAGGTCGTCGCCCAGGTGATCCTTCAGACGCCGCTCCATGAAGACGGCGAAGAACATATGCCAGATCGCGCTTGCCACGCTGTCCGTGGAACAGGTGCCGTCCCACGCCACCAGGGTTTTCCAGGCGTCGCGAACGATGGAGTCTTCCAACCAGCGCTCCACGTCATTCTGGGCCAGCACTTCGCGGATAAAATCCCGTGCCTGCACCGCAACAACGTCCATGTGCATCCGGCCCATGTCGTCGGTCGTGTGCTTCTCGCGCGATTCGATCATTTCCTTTATACGCATGATGCGGAACGGGGGTTCCCAGAGATCGGTGATGTAGAAGGGATAGTTGTCGTCAACGATCTTGTTGTTGGCCGAAGCCACGTACCCCTCGTCGGGGTTCAGGATGGATGGGTGAAGATCGTAGGGAACGAAACCCGCCCACTCGTTCTCCTCCCGGGGGCGCCCGTCGATCGGGAGCAATCCTTTCCCGGCGCGGCGCAGGGGAATTTTTCCGGTCATCTGGTAGCCGATGTTTCCGTCGACGTCGGCGTAAACCAGGTTCAGCGGTGAGCCGCCGTACTCCCGCATGGCCTCCCTTGCCTCATCCCAGTTCTGCGCGTGATCGAGCTGGTAGAAGGCCTCGAAATCGGACGAGGGCGTGTGGGCCGTCCACTTGAGCGCAAGCACGTCGTGGGCGATGCCGGGACAGACGCCCCCCGCGACGGTCTCCGTGATGATCGGGCCGTGACGGGTCAGGAGGACCTCCCGCGTTTCTTCTTTTCCGCCCTTGATCTTGTAGACCTCCCGCCGCACCTCCATGTCTTCCCAGTCATCCCCAACGCGGTAGCGCCGCGTGTTGTCCGGGTGGACTTCCTCGACGTAGATGTCGGCGTCATCGGCCATGACGTTGGTCATGCCCCAGGCGATGCGCTCGTTGTGGCCGATCACGACACCGGGGGTGCCGGGCAGCGAGCTTCCGATCACGTTCAGGTCTTCCCCGTTGCCGGTGCCCTCGACGATCAGGTGCGTCAGGTACCACACGCTTGGCGCGAGCAGAAGCAGATGCGGATCGCTGCAGAGGATCGGTTTTCCCGTGGAAGAGCGGGCGCCCGAAACCGCCCAGGCATTGCTTCCCAGGTGCGCGCCTCCGCCTCCGACATATTCGCGGTAGTGCTGCTCGAGGGCGAGGATCTCCCGCAGATCCATCCCATGGGTAGGGACCGGGTTCTTCACGCGGGTCTTTACGGGTCCGTTCTCGGGATAGGCCGGGAAGAGATCGCGGAGACGGCGGTCGCTCTCGGGGAAGCGCTCGCGCAACCCTTCGAGGACGAGGATGGTGCGCATCGATGTCGAGAGCTGGAGGGAGAGGAGCTTCGATATGACGATCGTGTCGGTGAGTGTCCAGGGCTCCGGCTCGTAACGGAGGAGCTTGAACTCAACGGGGAGTTTTTTGCCCATCTGCGCGATGCAGTCGTTTACGCCGCGTGCGTAAGCCTCGATACACCTGATCATCTGTTCTGAGTAGATCTTGACCGATTCCTCCGCGGCCGTCTTCAACCCGAGCACCCGGATGTAGTGATCCATGTCGACCATGGTGGCGCCCTTCAGATGAATCGTCAGATCTTCCCAGGGCGCGTCAATCGGCCCCACGATCTCGGCGAGCGAGCCCCTGGCGGCGCGCCGTGAAAAGTCCATCTGGAACAACCTGTCCTGCGCATGGAGAAAACCCTGGGCGCGGAAGGCATCCAGCTCGTTCTCCGCGTAAATGTGCGGAATGGCATTTTCGTCCCTGAAAACGCGCACGGGCGCGCCGAGGCCGGAAAGCTTCACCTCGCCACGGGCTTTTGGCAGCGAAGGCTTTGCCATGGCGCGGAGAATGGTTCCGAGCACGGTGGACAACATGCGCGTCGCGAGATTCATCTGAATACGCTCCTTACTCCCCGGGATTGGTTCACTCTTTCAAGGCACCCATTGCGGAGCCGCTTCGTTTTTCCTGTGCATCGGCCTTCCGCATGATTTCGGAGATTCCCATCACGTCGCGGTTCTCCCCCACGCCGCCGGGCGCGTCGTCGGCCCCCAATGTATAGGCCATTCCGCGCCCGTTTTCGAGAATGCGATAACGGAAGGCCCGGTTCCAGGGGTCGCGCAGCGGATCCCCGGCGGTCGATTCGAGATAGGGCCCCCGCCAATGCTGTGAGGTAATCACGTAGGGTCGCGCGGTCAGCGCGGCCACGCCTTCTTTTTCGGTCGGATACCGCCCGGCGTCGAGGGCGAAGCGCTCGATGCTCATCTGGAGGGCGCCGAGCTGATGCTGGGCGCGCACGCTCGGATCGAGCGAATCCCGGGAAAACTCCCGCCGGGCCAGGAGGAGGGCGGCCAGGCCGCCGCCAATAAAAAGGAGGAGAAGGATCACTTTGGAGGAGGGCATAAGCAGCCAAGTCGTCGAGAAGTTTCTTCTTCTGGCGGCGGGTGCGTGCGCGGGGCCCGACGAGGGCATTATCCCCGTTTCGCAAGCCTTCGTAGGCTTTATACACCCCCGGCGCGGACCGGCTCAAGTGTGGCGGGGCGGGTGCGCGGAGGGACTCGAATGTCGCCGGGCCCTTCCCGTCTTGTTTGACTCAAGAAGGCGGGCTGAAGGCCGATAAAGGCGCCGTGGGCTTGGGAGCCTTCGGATGGCCGCCACCAGACGAGCGGCCCCTTTATAGAGGCGAGGACGGCCAATGGGTGAAAATCACAGCGTCGAGCGGCGAAAGTATCCGAGAATTCCCTCCAGTGACGTCGTCTCTTTTAGCGAGATGAACATGGAAGAGAAGATGGGCGTGACAAAAGACGTCAGTCCCGGGGGAATTCGCTTCTACGCCACGGGATGCGAGATCGATCAGGAGTCAATTCTGCAGATAAACTTCTACGTCGGAGAAACCTTCGTAACCGCGGTCGGAAAAGTCGTTCACGCGACCGACGTGGATCCACTCACGCAGGATATCGGAATCGAGTTTGTGGAGATCGATCCCGTCGCTTCGGCCATCCTGCGAAACTCCTACGAGGAACAGACGCTGGCGTCACGCAGCGACACCGACTAAAATTCCGGGGTAAACTTCCGGGGCCAGACCCCAGAAGTTAAACCCCAAAAGTTATTTGACTCGCCGCCGCTACGCCGATACAGTCCGCTCCGCGATGAAACGGCGTGAATTCCTGAGGTTGCTCGCAGCCGGCGCGATGACCGCGGTGGCACCGGGGTGCGGCGGCAGGGCGCCTTCGCGGCAGCAGTTCCGCATGAATCTGCGCAGCGAGCCGCCCACGCTCGATCCGAGTCTCGCCACCGACAACGTCTCCCTCCGCGTTCTGACCAACCTCATGGAAGGGCTCACCGCATACGGCGAGGGGCTTCGTCCCGTGCCTGCGGCCGCCGAGCGCTGGGAGGTCGTCGACGGCGGCAGGCGAGTTCTGTTCCACCTGCGCACCGATGGCCGCTGGAGCGACGGCCTGCCCGTCACGGCCCGCGATTTCGAGTTTTCCTGGAAGCGATTTCTTGACCCTGAAACGGCGGCGGAGTACGCCTACTTTCTCTTCGACGTGGAGGGGGCCTCCGAATACAACGCGGGGAGGAGCAGCGACTCGAGCGTCGTCGGGGTAAGGGCGCTCGATGATCTGACACTCGAAGTGCGTCTCGCCCGCCCCGTCGTTTTCTTCCCGATGATCACTACCTTCATGGTCCTCTTCCCCCTTCGTGCCGACGTCATCGCGCGCCACGGCGATGCCTGGACGGAGCCGGGGCGCTACGTTGGCAACGGTCCCTACACCCTCGCGCGCTGGCATCACGAATACAAGGTAAGCCTCCTTCCCAACCCTTACTATCGTGCGCCTCCGCGGAACTCGGGCGTCGCTTTCTTCATGCTGAATCAGCCAACCGTCGAGCTCACGCTGTATGAGCACGGGGATCTCGATTACGCGCTTCTCCCGATCATCGAGATTCCGCGATACAAAGGGCATCCGGAGTTTCACCGGAAACCCATGCTGCGGGCCGAGTACTATGGGTTCAATTGCCGGAAGCCCCCCTTTGATGACGCGCGGGTGAGAAGGGCTTTTTCTCTCGCTATCGATCGGGCAATCTTTCCCCGCATCCTCCACGGCGGCGAGACGCCGATGACCTCCTGGATTCCCCCCGGCATG
>CBDUXZ010000182.1:0-5051 GCA_965371325.1 uncultured bacterium
ATGCGCGTGAGATGACGGCCAAGGCGCGCACCTCCTAGCGGGCGTCTCATAGCCACACCCTATACGGAATACGGAGGACTCTCATGGCAACCCCCGCGAAGACTCTCGATCCTTCCATATCGAAAACCCCCATCGCCCTCGACGCGCAGGATCTTCCCACCGTGTGCGTGCTCTGCAGCCACAACTGCGGGCTCCGCGTGGATGTGTCCGACGGGCGAATAACCCGTGTTCGCGCCGATAAGGAGAACCCGATCACGCGGGGCTACATCTGCAACAAGGGCTTCCGCGTTGCGAGCTACGTCAATCACAAGCAACGGGTCGAGCACCCCCTGCGACGTACGAGCGACGGCACCTTCGAGCGCATCTCATGGGAAGTGGCGATCGGCGAAATCGCGGAGAAGCTCTCGACCATTCGTGAGAAGCATTCCTCTCGCGCCATCGGGTTGGTGGGTATCGGAGGCCAGGGCAATCATATGGATGGCGCCTACGGGCTCACGTGGCTCACGGCGGTCGGTTCGAAGCTCTGGTTCAACGCGCTTGCGCAGGAGAAACACCAGCACTTCCTCGTCGAACAATGGATGTTCGATGCGGCCCCTTCGGTGATGTTCCATCCCGATCTCGAGAACGTGCGCTACCTGCTCGTCATGGGGACGAACCCGAAGATCAGCAACCGTGGCCACAACGCCACTGACACCTTCAAAAAGCTCGCCTCCGACCCGTCACGCAAGGTCGTCGTGATCGATCCGCGCGAGACCGAAACCTCCCGGGACGCCGATCGGCATCTTCGGCTCAGGCCGGGCACCGATGTTTATTTCCTCCTGGGTGTTGCCGCCACGCTTGTGTCCGACGGAAGCCTTCTTGACAGGAAGCTGATCGAAGAGCGTACGGAAGGCTTCGAGGATCTGCGGGGTGCCCTGGCGGCGATCGACGTGGAAGTCATGGCGCGGCGTTGTGAAACCCATGCGGACGAGATTCTGGACGTGGCGCGGGAGTTCGCCAGGGCCGATGGCGCGGCGATCATGTGGGACCTGGCGCTCGAGCAGACGCCCTTCTCGACGCTCATCTCCTACCTCATCCGGCTCATTTCAGCCCTCACGGGGAACGCCGGGCGACGTGGCGGGAGCATCTTCATGGAGATGGCGACCCCTCCGCACCGGAGCGGGAAAAGATTCAAGGAGCCGGAGCGCGCTCTCGCTTCGGGCATTCGATCGATTTCGGCCCTCGGCGGTTTTGCCATGTTCTCGCCCTCACTCGTGCCCGAAGAGATCATGGTCGATCATCCCGAACGGCTCCGTGCCCTCGTGGTGGAAGGCTCGAACCCCCTGCTCTCTTTCTCGGATACGGCACGCTGGCTCGAGGCGCGTGAGCAGCTCGATCTCCTGGTCGTGATCGAGCCCGCCATGACCGAGACGGCGCAGATCGCCGACTACGTTCTGCCGACGCCTGTCGGATACGAGAAATGGGAACAGGCGGGCTTCCCGAAGGGTTTTCCCGAGGTGTACATGCAACTCCGTCCGCCGGTCGTGCCGGGTCCCGAGGAGGCGCTGCCGGAGCCGGAGATCTACGCGCGCCTTACCGAGGCGATGGGGCTCGTGGGGGAGCCGACGCAGGAGCTCTTCGATCTGGCCGAACAAGCCCTCGAGCCGGAGGGCGCGGGGATCTACTTCATGGCGCTTCAGGCGGCCACCGCCGGCAATTCCGCTGCGATGCTTTTCTGGGCCTACCGTACGCTCGGCCCGAAGCTTGCCTCGCCGGCGCTGACCGCGATTTGGGCACTCTGCCACCAGAACGCCTTCATGCGGCGCGAATCGGTTCTGCGAACACTCGGGGCCGACTGGAAGGAGAAGACGCCCTTCGAGATTGCAGCGGAGCTCTTCCGGCGCATGATGACCCATCCGGAGGGGGTGGAGATCGCGAAGGCCGACGCGGATCAAAATCTGGAGGCGAACCTCGGCTACGATGACGGGCGCGTGCGGGTTGCGCCGGAGCTCATGGTTGCCGAAATCGGGCGTGCCGCCAAAACAGAACCGTTGTCCGATCCCGAGTACCCCTTCGTTCTGGCCGGCGGCCTTCGAACGCCGTGGACAGCGAACACCGTCCAGCGCGATCCGGCATGGCGCAAGGCGAAAGGCCCGCACTGCCCGCTTCATCTTTCCCCGGGCGATGCAGAGCGCCTGGGCGTGGCCCAGGGAGAGCGGGTTCGGGTGCGCACGCGGCGCGGGGCGGTGGAGCTTCCTGCCGCGGTTGACGGGAAGGTACGCGACGGGCACGTGTGGATTCCGAACGGGTTCGGCGGGGCTTATCCGGATGAGCGAGGCGAGCTGGTCACCGAGGGCGTAAACATCAATATCCTCGTCGACGCTGCCGATCGCGATCCAATCAGCGGTTGTCCGCACACCAAGGTGACGCTCTGCCGGGTCGAGCGCGCGTAATCCCGGGATCACAGGCTTTCCTTTCTTTCCTTGAGCCTGACCCCCCGTGGCGCGAGAAGGCAAACCAGGCATGCCTGACCCCGAGATTCGAGTTGCCGACACCGATGCCGAGATCGAAGCGTGCTTCCCCGTCATGGCGCAGCTGAGGCCACATCTGGAGCGCGGGTCGTTTGTCAGGCGTGTTCGCGAGCAGGAGGGGGAGGGATACCGCCTCGCCTCTATCTGGGACGATGGAAAGGTTCGCGCCGTGGCGGGCTTTCGCGTTCTGCACAACCTGGCCTGGGGGCGCTTCCTTTACATCGATGATCTCGTGACCGACCAGGGAGGGCGATCCCGGGGGCTCGGCGGCGCACTCCTGAACTGGTGCCTGCATCGGGCCGTCGCCGAAAAATGCACGGCCCTCCATCTCGACTCGGGGATCCAGCGCCGCGACGCACACCGCTTTTACCTGGCCAGGCGAATGCGGATCATGGGCTACCATTTCAGTATGGACGTGGACCAATAAGCCGGCTAAACGCAGGTCCCATTAAGGACTGAAAGGAAAGCCTGCCCCCCTTTTTATGATTCTTCTGAAAACGCTTGTTTTCACCGTGGTGGTTCCGGGCACCGTGATCGTCTATCTCCCGTGGATGATCGTGGCGTCGGCGCTCCCGTCTTTCAGCTATGTCGCCGGCGCTCTGCGATACCTCGCCATCGGACCCTTCATCATCGGTGCGGGCCTGTACTGCCGGAGCGCCTGGGACTTCGCCTCAAAGGGACGTGGCACGCCCGCGCCGATCGACGCGCCCAAATCCCTGGTGGTCCAGGGGCCCTACCGGTACGTGCGAAACCCCATGTACGTGGGTGTTCTGCTCATTCTCCTGGGGGAGTCCGTTTGGCTGGGGACAACGATCCTGCTGCTCTATGGGGCGGCCGTCTTCACGATGTTCCATCTGTTCATCATCCTCTACGAAGAACCGACGCTCCGGAAGAAGTTCGGCGAACCCTACGGGCGTTACTGCGCGAGCGTGCCCCGCTGGATACCGCGTGCGCCGGGCTCGGCAGACTAGCGGCGACGGAAGGTTTTTCCCGCTAACGGAACGAGCGTACCTTGCGACGTGCGGGTATCCTTAAGATTTTCTGGTGTACGTCGCAATCCGAAGGGTTTCCCAGGGTGGCGTTTGGAAGGAGGGAAGAAAATGTCCGCTATCACGCGTGTGGCGCTCCCGGTGCTTTTGCTGATTTTGTGGGTGACGGCCGTGTACGCGCGGTCGCAGAATCCCGTGAAGGGTCCGCTGGTTGATCTGACCCATGCATTCAATGCGCAGACCATCTACTGGCCCACCTCGCCTTCGCGCTTCGATCTGAAACGTATCTCGCATGGGCAGACCCACGGGGGCTACTTCTATGCATCCAATTCCTTCTGCGCGCCCGAGCACGGCGGGACGCACATTGACGCGCCCGTCCATTTCGCGGAGGGGCGAAAGACGGTCGATGAGATATCGCTCGAGCACATGGTTGGGCCAGCGGTCGTGATCGACGTGTCAAGGCAGGCGGCCCGCGATCGCGACTATCGCCTCATGTCGAAAGACGTCCTCGCCTTTGAAAAGGAGCACGGGCCCATTGCCCCTGGAACGATGGTGCTTCTTCGAACGGACTGGAGCCGCTTCTGGCCCGATCGGAAGGCCTACCTCGGTGACGATAAGCACGGGGATGCGTCGAAGCTGAGATTTCCCGGTTACGGCGTGGGAGCGGTTCGCCTTCTCGTGCAGGAGCGGGGGGTCCGCGTTATCGGCGTTGACACTGCTTCGGTCGACTACGGTCGGTCGAAGGACTTCATTGTCCATCAAATTACCGGGGCGATGGATGTGGTTACCCTCGAAAACTTGACGAACCTCGACAAGGTTCCCCCCCACGGCGCCACGGTTGTGGCGCTTCCGATGAAGATCGAGGGAGGCACGGGCTCTCCGGTCCGCATCATCGCCATCCTCCCCCGCTAGGGTGAGAGGCAGGGGAGCCCCGAGGGTTCCGGGCCCGTGCAGGGTGGGAGGAGAAACGGCCATCTAGCGTCCCTCGAACTTGGGCTCCCGCTGCTCAATCATCGCCATGATCGCTTCCTGGGCGTCCTCGGTTTGGGTCAGTGCCTGGATGTCTGGTACGACCCTTTCGATGGCCGCGTTCTCCGACTTCTCCACCGAAACGCGCGCGGAGCGCAAGGCTCCCTGGACGCCGAGGGGCGCCGCCGATGCGATTGTTCCGGCAATCTCGAGCGCGCGGTCCAGCTGCTTTCCCGGCTCCACCAGCTCCTGAACGACACCCATCCGGTAGGCTTCCTCGGCATCGAACTCATCCCCGGTGAGCGCGTATCGCATGGCGTTCCCCCAGCCCGCCGCCTGCACGAAGCGGAACGTGCCGCCCCCGGCGGGGTAGATGCCCACGCGCACTTCCTGGAGGGCAAAAATGGTGCCCCGTGCAGCCACCGAGACATCCGAAGCCAGGACCAGTTCGAAGCCGAGCGTAAAACAGTGGCCATGGGCCGCCGTGACGAGGGGCTTGGTGCGTTTCTCTCCGTCCACGCCCCAGGGATCCACCATTCCTTCCAGATACGGCCTCTCCCCGCTCGCCCAGGCAGGCGCGACG
>CBDUXZ010000183.1:0-5033 GCA_965371325.1 uncultured bacterium
AGCGCGTTGCGGTCTTCGGCCCCCAGCTCGTCAAAAATCGAGCGTGCCGATCGCGACACGAGCGCATTCAACAGGCGCGCGAGCTCATCCTTCCGGGCAAGGAGAAGATCGGGGCGCGGCACCGGGATCGCCTTCACCAGATAGACATTCGTGTCGACAACAGCCTGCGCGCCGGTAAGCTCACGCGCTTCGAGTTCCAGGCAAAGGCGTGTGATCGTTGCGTTCATGACCGCATGAAGTGCCACTGGATCGATGCCTGCCCGCGGCGTGATGCCGAAGAGGTTGTTGTCGAAGGCCGTGCCGTTCGAACGCGCAACCGGCATTCGCTCGCCAATACGCCTCGGGATCAGAAACGCGCCGCGCGGGGGCGCAAGGGCGAACCAGGGATCGCGGGCGGCGACGGAGGCGCGACGGTGCACGCCGGCCTGCTCCCCGATCCGGAGGTAGGCCGCTGCCCGTGCACGGGTGAGACTCACCCGGGGGGGGATTGTCAGAACGCGGCGGGGGAGATCATCGGGACGAACGACGAGTCCCGCGACTTCCTTGAGGGTTGTCACGATGGGAGAGAGGTACCGGGTTTCGATCAGGTAACGTTTACCGTCGAGACGGGATCGGCACCGCCGGAGATCCGGCGCACCCCGGCTCCCACGCTCTTCGGCCGGGCCCGCATCGTCGAGGTAGAAAAAATCGTTACAGCCGCTCTTGAGGCCGAAGACCACCTCGGCGACATCCGCCAGCGCGACGGTGCGGCCGGCCGACTGCGCCAGGGCCCGGAGAAAGACGGAAGGACCCCGGAGCCACAGACCGCCCCAGCGCGGAGGGGGCGCACCAAGGGATGGGGGAGCCAGTGCCTCCCGGGTGCCGATCCGCAGCCGGAGGCTTTTCTGTTCGGTATCGCGCCGCGCATCCAGCGCCGAGAAGAGGGGATTCTCGGCTGCGCGGGCGAAGGGGTCGCGAATGCGGGCGAAGCCGATCGGCCCTTCCGGGCGGGCCCGCGCCTCCCCCTGCCCTCCCCCCGTCCCGCGACGGACGGCAATCGTGATGACCGTATTGACGCTCGCCCGCTTGAAGGAGGGATGGTCGCTCTGGGCAATGAGCGGAAGGTCGGCCTCCTCGAGAAGAAAGGCCCGCAGGGCCGCGCCGTAGTCGAGGTCGAGCCAGGCGTGGCTCGTCAGCAAGGCCAGTGTGCCGCCGGGACGAAGGAGGCGGATGCCCTCCAGGAAGAAATAGACGTACAGATCGGCGCGCCGGGAGATCTGGAGCGTTCTCCCCCAGCGGCGCTGCACCTGCGCCTGCGCCGCATGTTTGGCGCCGGGACCCAGGCGCGGGTGGCTGTCGATTCGCTCCTGCCGTACGTAGGGCGGATTGCCGAGAACCAGGTCAAAATGACCCCCATCCCCGCGCCCGGCGTTTTGGCCGGCAGGCGAGGTTGCGCCAAGCGCCGGGAAGACTTTGGTCCAGTCGAGGGCGAGGGCGTCTCCCGCGAAGAGGTTGGGCCGCGGGCTGCGGGCCGCCAGGGACAGGCGCCTTCCAGCGACTTCGAGGGCGCCGGGATCGACATCGACGCCGAAGAGATTCTTCCGAAGGGCCCGGGTGGCAATCGCCGCCGGGGACCCCATCCCAATGGCGCCTCCGATCCGAACCAGCTCGCCGAGAAGACCCAGGAGAAACGCGCCTGCACCGCAGGCGGGATCGAGGGCGCGCAACGCACGGAGACGCGCGCGGGCCGCCCGCCGCTCGCCCTCCGTAAGCCTTTCAGCAGCCCGTGGCAGCGCCCCGCCCCGGGCGCCCAGGAGCGCGAACGCTTTCTTTCTCGGAAGGGCGGGTATCTTTGCGTGGGGCCGCGACAGCCCCTCGGCCAGCGCCCGGCGCGCCATGAAACGCACCTCGCCCGTGGCCGTATAGACGCAACCGAGGCCGCCGGCGAAGGCCTCGTGAAAACGCGCCATCGCCTCGGGGCCCAGCCGCCGGCGAGCGGGATCGGCCTCGGCGTCGGAGCGCACGAAGCACCACCCGTCGAGCCAGGCATCGGCCCGCGCATCAATTGCAGATTTTGCCGGCCCTCGCCCGCCACCGTTGCCGCGCCGGGCGAGCGCAAAGCCGAAGCGCACGGCAAGCAATGCGGCGAGGCGATCGGCAACGGGAGATCCCGCTGCGCCGTTCTTCTTCGCCGGGGCGTGCACGAGAGAGCGGGCCTCGTTGAGAAACGCGTCCCAACCCGCCTCGGCGCCCGCAGCGTTCGGGCGCGAGGCCGCCGGGCGGCGTGGGCGAGCACGATCGGTTTCCTGCGTTGTCAGGGATGGCGGCATAGTGGCTATCTGGCGGGGGGGAAGCACTCAGCCGAGGCACCGGGGCACGACACTCTCAGGCCCGAACCCTACCACGGCCCCGTGACTTCCTGCGCACACACGCGCGGGAACACGAAATCGGCGGCGCGTCATCGACGGAATCACCCGGCGCGGCGTGTGCAGCCGGAGCAGCGTGCGGCCTGGATCCGAAACGTCATTTCGCCCAAATATCCAAGGCCACGCCGTCTATATCCGTCCGGACCTCCGCCTGGCCCGGCTCGCTCCCGAAGAGCCCGCCGAGCCTGGGCACCCGCCACCGGATTCGCGACGGCGGAGACTTCTCCAGCAGCCTGAGAAGCGTGGGATAGACATCCGCCGTCCGGGGCATCCGGCCCTCGCTGAAGATCCGCGCTGCTTTTTCCGCATCGAGGCGGGGGCTGTAGAGAAGAAGCGGGACGACCAGGTGCTCGCGGCGAAGCGCCCCGTGAAGGCCGCGTTGCATCTGATCCCAGGGCTCGAAAAATGGGGCCGCATCGACAATCAGATCGCCCGAGTTCTTCCCCTCGAGGAGCTGCACCACCTGAACGATGCCGTCCGGGAAATTCGTGTTCCGCGTGGCGGCGGCCCACACGTCACCGCCATGAAAAGCGCCGCCTTCCATCATCGATGCTGTCGGCGCGTAATCGCGGTATCCGAGGGGATCCTCGCCCGCGCTGACGCCGTAGGCGTACAGGCGGCCGCCATCCGCTTCTTGGCGAACACGGATGACGCCCTCGCCCTCCCTCGTAAAAATATGATATGCGGCCCCCGCCCGGTCGGCCGCATAGACACGCGCAATCGCCTCATAGCTGCAAAGAGCCTTCACCAGGTCAACAGGCGTCGCCCGCGACGTCCCTTTGACCGCCGCGGTGTAGGCCCTGAGATCGGCGTAGGTCGGCCGCACCGTCCAGTCCTCGAGGGGTGCGCCGGGCTTGCGGAGATAGATCTGGACGTTGGCGTTTCCCGAAACGGCGCCTATCCCGGTCCATTTTCGATGCTCCCCCGCGCGCCATTCCCGGTTGAAGTCTCCGGACATCTTGCGAAGAGAGTTGTGGATTGGGAGGCCCGTGTCTTGCGAGAGGCGGGCAAGCACGTCAACGTGGGCCTCCGCATCCTCGCGGACCGGACTGGTTCCGTGATCGGCCGAGACTATCAAGGTCAGATTGTCGAGATCCCCACGGCGGCGGTAGACTTCCCAGAGGAGGCCGAAGATCTCGTCCACCTTCCCCAGTGCATCAGCGTACACCTCGCCCATACCCTCGTTGTGCGAGGTGTCATCGGGCAGGTGAAGCGAGATCATGGAGAAGGCGGGAAGACGGCCCAGCCGCCAGACACCGAGATCCTTTTCACGAACGACCCGTTCAAACCCTGCGAGGCCGAAGATCCCTTCGAACACCGAGCGGGCCTGCCCGAAGCTCCCCCAGGCGAAATGATCCCCCTCGTAGGATCCCAGGGTTTCGAATTTGACGCGATCGAACCACGGCGTGGTGTAGTTCAGGAAGGAGAGCGCGTTCTGAAGATCGTTCTCCGGAATGTGCCCGAACCCGTAACGCGCGATGGCACCCGGCGCGCTGATGTAGTTCTCATGGAGGGGGCGAATGATGGTGCCGTCATCGCGCCACCCCCGCCGCGTCACGAACCCCTGCTGGCTGAAAGTGTCTTCGCGGCCCAGAACCTCGTAGATGATCGGAAACTCGCGGGTCAGCTCCTGGCTGATCGCGTTCGTCTCCCAGCCGATGTAGGCCCGGAAAGCCATCTCTTCCCGGAGATACTGGCGGATTCCAGAGAGGTGTGATTTCTCGGGGAAGAGGCCGGCGAGAAAAGGCGCGTAGGCGGGACCGGTGGTGCTGGGCCACACGCTTGTCGCGGCCGTGTACACGCCATGCCGCACGCCGTGGCCGTCCGGGACGAGCAGCTTCGCAAAGTGAGGCAGCTTCCCCGTCCGCAAAAGGTCGCCGAAGACCGCTTCGTTTGTTCCGTCGAGGATGACGAGGAGCACGCGATGGCCCGCTGCTCCCACCTGCTCGGACGATGATCGATCGCAGGGTCCGGCCAGGACCAGCGCCGCGCCCGCAATGAGAAGAAGGGCGAGCCCGGCCGACAGGATCCTCCCCCATTTTCTCACGCCCCCGCCTTCCCCCCGCGAAGAACAGCGGCCGCCGCGTCGAGAGAACCCGGCGCCAGCCAAGACCTAAGCAGGGGATCGCTCCCCTTCTCGGTCATCGCCCTGATCCAGGCCACCGTTTCGCCCCGCAACTGATCCTTGATAACGCGATAGGCTTCCTTCGGAATGCTCGCGAGATCCGCGGCCATCTCGATCGCACGCGGCAGAACACGCTCCGGCGCCTGAAGCTCGTCGAGAATCCCCTTCTCGAGCGCCGCCTCCGACCCGATATTTCGGGCCTCGAGCATAAGAACGCGAACCACCGGCGGTGCCAGCTCGGCCTTCAGGACAGCCAGGGGTCCGGCCGGAAAGGGAATTCCCACACGCGCCTCGGTGAGGCCCAGCATGCAGGGGGCGCGGGTTCCGACGCGGTAGTCGCTCGTGATCGCAAGGACGAGCCCACCGGCGATGGCGTGGCCGTTCACGGCGGCCACCACCGGAACCGGGCAGCCGTAGAGCTTCGCCACCATTCGGTTGACGGTATTTATGAGTGCACGCTGCTCCTCGGGACCATAGGCAGGGACCGCTTTCAGATCCAGGCC
>CBDUXZ010000184.1:0-5013 GCA_965371325.1 uncultured bacterium
GCCGAGGAGGTTCTGGCGGAAACGTCCCTGTTTACCCTTCAGCATGTCGGACAAGCTCTTGAGGGGGCGCTTGTTCGGACCGGTAATGGTCTTCCCGCGCCGCCCGTTGTCGAAGAGCGCATCAACGGCTTCCTGGAGCATCCGCTTTTCGTTCCTGATGATCACTTCGGGGGCGTTCAGCTCCTGGAGTCGCTTCAACCGGTTGTTACGGTTTATCACCCTGCGGTAGAGATCATTCAGATCGCTTGTCGCGAAGCGGCCACCGTCCAGCGGCACAAGGGGCCTGAGATCGGGCGGAATAACGGGGATCACTTCCTGGATCATCCACTCCGGCTTCGTTTTCGATTCCCGGAAGGCGTCTACGACCTTGAGGCGCTTGGCCAGCTTCTTGCGCTTCGCCTCGCTGGTGGCTTCCTTCATGTCGGCGTGCAGCTCTTCGGAGAGCTTGTCAACGTCGATACTCTTCAGAAGCTCTCGAACGGCCTCGGCACCCATCCCCACAACGAAGGAATCGCCACACTCCTTCCTTGCCTGGAAGAGCGCTTCGTCCGACAGAAGTTCCCCCTGCTTGAGGTCCGTCTTTTTGGGGTCGATGACGATAAACGATTCGAAATAGAGGACCTTTTCGAGATCCTTGAGCGTGATTTCGAGGATGTTTCCGATCCGGCTCGGAAGTGACTTTAGAAACCAGATGTGTGCCACGGGGGTGACCAGGTTGATGTGCCCCAGCCGTTCCCGGCGAACCTTCGACTGGATGACCTCCACGCCGCACTTCTCGCAGATCACTCCCCGGTGCTTCATGCGCTTGTACTTGCCGCAGTTGCACTCGTAGTCCTTCACGGGTCCGAAAATCTTCGCGCAGAAGAGGCCGTCCCGCTCCGGCTTGAAGGTGCGGTAGTTGATCGTCTCGGGTTTCTTGACCTCACCGTGCGACCACTCCCGGATCTTCTCCGGCGACGCAATGGAGATCCGGATGGCTTTGAAGCTCAGGGGATCCTTCGGCGTCTCGAAGAGATTGTAAAGATCTCTCAAGGCCTTCTCCTTTCAGTTCTTCGAACCCTCGATCAGCTCGACGTTCAGTCCGAGGGACTGCAACTCTTTGACGAGTACATTGAAGGACTCGGGGAGCCCCGGCTCCAGCACGTTCTCGCCCTTCACGATCGCCTCGTACATGCGTGTTCGTCCAGGTACATCGTCTGACTTCACGGTAAGAAATTCCTGGAGTGCGTAAGCGGCTCCGTAGGCCTCCATCGCCCAGACCTCCATCTCGCCCAGCCGCTGCCCTCCGAACTGTGCCTTTCCACCGAGCGGCTGCTGGGTGACGAGCGAATAGGGGCCGATGGATCGTGCGTGGATCTTGTCATCCACGAGATGATGGAGCTTCATCATGTACATGATCCCGACCGTCACATCCTGGTCAAAAGGTGCCCCCGACCTGCCGTCAAAGAGGATCGTCTGGCCCGAGAGCGGCCTTTCCGCCGTTGTGAGCGTGTCTTTAATCTCCGCCTCGGTCGCACCGTCGAACACGGGGGATGCAAGATGAATTCCACGGCGAACGCGCTTGACAAGTTCAATGACCTGCTCATCGGCGAGTGAATCAATCGCTTCGGAGATCTTCTTCGAACCGTAAATCTCCTTGAGGCGCTTGCGAAGTGCATCCGCGCTCCAGTTCGCCTTGAGGTAGGCCTGCAGTTGATCGCCCAGGCCCCTTGCCGCCCAGCCGAGGTGCGTTTCAAGTATCTGCCCTACGTTCATGCGGGAGGGAACGCCGAGCGGATTCAGGATGATCTCCACGGGAGTTCCGTCCTGCAGGTAAGGCATGTCTTCCTCGGGGAGGATCCGTGAGAGCACGCCCTTGTTGCCGTGCCGTCCCGCCATCTTGTCCCCCACCTGCAGCTTGCGCTTGATGGCCACATACACCTTGACCATCTTGATAACGCCTGGCGAAAGCTCGTCGCCTTTCTTCAGGCGGTTGATCTTCTCATCGAAGACCATCTTTACGAGATCCGTCTGTTCGCTGGTGTAATCGAGTATCTCCTTGATCTTGGCTTCGGCCCGCGCGCCCCCTTCCGCGTGGATGTCCTTCCATCGCTTCTGCGGGATGCTCGCGAGAAGTTCCGCCGTGATCGTCTCCCCTTTCTTTATGAGTACGATCCCCGTGCGTTCGTTCATCAGCTGCGCGGCGGATTTCTTGTTCATGAGTAGTTCACGGATCTTCTTGAAACCGGAGGAGCGGATAATCTTTATCTCATCCTCTTGATCCTTGAGAATGTTTTCGATCTCCTTGTCTTCTATATCCTTGGTGCGCTCATCCTTGTCCACGCCTTTTCGGGCAAAGACGCGCGCGTTGATGACCGTCCCAACCACGCCAGGGGGCACCCGGAGAGAAGTATCGCGAACGTCGCCCGCCTTCTCGCCGAAAATGGCCCGCAACAGCCGCTCTTCAGGGGAGAGCTGGGTCTCCCCCTTGGGGGTGATCTTCCCGACGAGAATGTCGTTCTGGGTCACCTCCGCACCGATGCGGACGATGCCGCTCTCATCGAGATCCTTGAGCGCTTCCTCGCCCACGTTGGGGATGTCTCGCGTAATATCCTCCTTTCCCAGTTTGGTGTCGCGGGCGACAATCTCAAACTCTTCGATGTGGGTGGAGGTGAACGCGTCATCCCTCACCACACGTTCGCTGATGAGAATGGAGTCTTCGAAGTTGTATCCGCCCCAGGGCATGAAGGCGACAATGATGTTCTGTCCCAGGGCCAGCTCACCATGATCGGTCGCGGGGCCATCCGCGAGGATCTGACCTTCGCTGACCCGCTGACCCGCCCACACAATGGGGCGCTGGTTAATGCAGGTGTTCTGGTTCGATCGCTGGTATTTGATCATGTTGTAGATGTCTACGCCCGTGGCCATCTCATCGCCGGGCTCCGCATCGGGCTTGATCACGATGCGGGAGGCATCCACGGTCTCCACCATCCCGTCACGCTTGGCCACGACGCAGACTCCCGAGTCGCGGGCCACTACCCCTTCCATCCCCGTACCGACGAGCGGTGCAGCGCTCTTCAGAAGCGGAACGGCTTGACGCTGCATGTTGGAGCCCATGAGCGCGCGGTTCGCGTCGTCGTGCTCGAGGAAGGGGATAAGCGATGCCGCAACCGACACGAGCTGATCGGGGCTCACGTCCATAAGGTCGATCTCTTCGGGTGGAACCGTTACGTACTCGCCTGTTTTGCGGGCATTCACAAGCTCGCTCATGAATCGACCGTTTTTGTCGAGCTCCACATTCGCCTGCGTGATGCACTTTTCTTCTTCCTCCAGGGCGGAGAAATACACCACTTCGGCTGTCACACGACCTTTCTTCACGAGCCGGTAAGGCGTTTCGATAAACCCGTATTCGTTAACGCGGGCGTATGTGGAGAGGGATGCAATCAGGCCGATGTTGGGACCTTCCGGTGTTTCGATCGGGCAAATCCGTCCGTAGTGAGTGGCGTGGACGTCGCGGACCTCGAATCCCGCCCGCTCACGGGTAAGCCCGCCCGGCCCGAGGGCCGAGAGCCTTCGCTTGTGGGTGATCGCAGAGAGCGGGTTCGTCTGATCCATGAACTGAGACAGCTGGCTGGACCCGAAGAACTCCTTTACCACCGCCGACACCGGCTTCGAATTGATGAGATCGTGCGGCATGAGCGTCTCGACCTCTTGCAGCGTCATGCGCTCCTTGATGGCGCGCTCCATCCGCATGAGCCCGATGCGGTATTGATTCTCGAGCAGCTCGCCGACGACCCTCACGCGCCTGTTTCCGAGGTGGTCGATATCGTCCACCGAGCCGATTCCGTTCCGGAGGTTGACGAGATAGCGGACGACTTCGAGAATGTCGCCCGGAGTCAGGGTGGCAAGATCCTCTGGCACACTTTCCCCGAGCTTGTGATTGAGTTTCAGCCTTCCGACCATCGACAGGTCGTACTTCTCGGGATTGAAGAAGAGATTGTCAAAAAAGTTATTGAGCGTGTCCCGTGTGGGCGGATCCCCAGGTCGAATACGGCGGTAGATATCAAGGCGGGCGCCGTAGAAGTCTTCAACGTCGCTTACGCGCAGCTCAACGCCGTAGGGGGCCTTGTAATAGAGGTGGTAGCGGTTGGCGGCGTCGAGCATCTTCTTGCGATCCCGGGGCGGATTGATGACACCCGAGGCCGTAGGCTTGCAGAGGCTCGACATTACGCGCTCCACCTCCGGGGAGAGGTAGGTACTCGGGTCGCTCGAAGGACCCGCGTCGCGATACTGCTGCCACAGCGTGGCGACAATCCCAAACAGCTCCGGGATCGCGGCATCGGTCTCCACACCGACGTCGAGGTGCAGCGCATCGAGGCCGTCGGCGGGCGACGCGAGCTCCACCTCTCGAACGGCGAGAGTGTCGCGTGCGACCGCGTCGTCCTGGGCGGCTTTGGCCGCCTGGACTGCCTGGGCATCCTTCGCGTCTTCCTGGTTCTTGTGAATCTCCGCACGTAGGTTCGAGAGGGCAATCGCGATTCGCTCGGGAAAAGTATGCTCCCGCCGGATGTTCTCCGGTATTTCAGGGAGCTTCTCCTGACGAAGCGTTTCCCAAATGGCGGTCCCCGTCACGTTGGGATCGACGTAGAGCACATCGAAAGTTTCCATGCCGATCCGGCGAAGCTTCTCGAGTTGTTTCTCCCCATCTTCAACTGTGTACTGCTCGTTGAGAGAAACCACGAGCCTGCCGCCTTCCGGGTCGACGATGTTTTCGGGCCATACCGCGTCTAGAAGGTCTTCCGCACCGATCTGAATCTCGGGAATCTTCCCCTCAACCAGTTTTCTGACGGCGGCCTTGTTGAACTTCTTTCCCTTCCGGATAATCACTTCGCCCTTGCCGTCCTTCACGTCACGGGAGGCCTTCTGGCCAAGCAGAATTTCCGGGTCGACATTCTTGAAGATTTTCTTCCCTTCCAGCCTTATGCGCTCCCTCCGATAAAATTTGGCAAGGATCTCCCGGGTGCCGTAACCGAG
>CBDUXZ010000185.1:0-4944 GCA_965371325.1 uncultured bacterium
GTCGAGGACGGTCTTCTGGCGCACGTGCAGAAAGAGGAGGGCCCGGCGGACGGCGTTGTGACGGTCGTCGGGAGGATGGCGGGCCGCTCCGTGGCGGTCATGGCGAACGATTCGACGATCAAGGCGGGAAGCTGGGGACGGCGGACGGTCGAGAAGATCATCCGCATCCAGGAGACTGCCCACCGGCTGCGCATTCCGATGCTCTACCTGGTCGACTCGGCCGGCGCGCGTATCACCGATCAGATCGACATGTTCCCGGGAAGGCGCGGCGCGGGAAAAATCTTCTTCAACCAGACGCGTCTTTCGGGGCAAGTGCCGCAGGTGTGTCTTCTTTTCGGGCCGAGCGCGGCGGGCGGCGCGTACATTCCGGCCTTTTGCGACATCGTGGTCATGGTCGAGGGGAACGCGAGCATGTATCTCGGCTCGCCGCGCATGGCGGAGATGGTGATCGGCGAGAAGGTAACGCTCGAGGAGATGGGCGGCGCGCGCATGCACTGCAGCGTTTCGGGCTGCGGTGACGTCCTCGTCAATACGGAGGACGAGGCGATCGATTTCTGCAAGCGCTACCTCGCCTTCCTCCCGTCGAGCTGCGGTGAGGAGGCGCCCCTGGCCGAAGCTGTGCCAGTTTCTGACAGCGAGCGCGGACTCGAGGATCTCATTCCCAAGAACCAAAACGTTCCCTTCGACATGCGCAAGGTGCTCGCGCGCATCGTCGATGGCGAGTCGTGGCTCGGGATCAAGGAACTCTTCGCGGGAGAACTCCTCACCGGGTTCGCGCGCATCGAGGGGAGGCCCGTTGGGATCATCGCGAGCCAGCCTGCGGTGAAGGGGGGCGTGCTCTTTGTCAACTCGGCCGACAAGGCGGCGCGCTTCATCTGGCTGTGCGACGCTTTCAACGTTCCGCTTCTGTTTGTCGCCGACGTACCGGGATTCATGATCGGAACGAAGGTGGAGCGCGAGGGGATCATCCGGCATGGCGCGAAGATGATCGCGAGCGTATCGGAAGCGACCGTTCCGAAGATCAGCGTTATTTTGCGGAAGGCCTATGGGGCGGGCCTCTACGCGATGAGCGGGCCGGGCTTCCAGCCCGACTATACGCTGGCGCTGCCGAACGCGATGATCGCCGTCATGGGGCCCGAGGCCGCGGTGAACGCGGTCTTCGCGAAAAAGATCGCCGCGCTCCCCGAGGCGGATCGGCCGAAATACATCGAGGAGAAACGCGCGGAGTTTCGCGAGGACGTCGACATCGCCCGCCTCGCCGACGATCTCATTGTTGACGCCGTCGTTCCCAGCCACGCCCTGCGCGACGAGCTGGCCCGTCGCTTCACGCTCACGGCTTCAAAAACCCCGGCCCACCCCGACCGCAAACACGCCGTGCATCCCGTGTGATCCTGCTCCGCTCGCGTGTTCCCCCTGATACGCGGCTCCTGAATGCCGCCTCGCAGTCCTCCTTCGAATGCCAGCCCGCAAGTGTTGGATGGTGAAACTGTGACGAGGGGGGCGGCTGCCCCCTTTGAGAGGATCACCGTCGTTGTCGTCATGGAATTCGAAAGGCGAGGGCGTCTCGTTGACTTTTCCAATTTGATGCATTTTCGGGAGGCGTTTGACTTGGGTATTGGAACAACGGATACTGTTTTTTGTTTACAAGATTGGATCGACTGGCGTTTTTCGGGGTCCGACGACCCTTCAGCCGGGGGGACGGCCTGTTTGTAACCTGCGCCGCGTCAAGCCTTGGGAAGACAAGGGCCTGTCCGGGCGTGGCTACAGGGTTGAGGTGAGCCGTTGACCGTTGCGTACGTCGAAATCACTGCTGCATGCAACTTCCGCTGCTCGTTTTGTCCCCTGGTGAGCATGGAGCGCCCCATGCTCACCATGCCAAGCGAGATCGTACTGGACATTCTCGACCAGATACATCGCGACAAGCTCGCCGACGTGGTCAACTTCCACGTCATGGGGGAGCCGACGCTGCACAAGGACGTGGTGAGGTTCTGTCGCGTCGCCAAGGAGAAAGGGATCAGCGTTTTTCTGGTCACAAACGGCAGCCGTCTCTCGGAAGAGATGAACAAGGCGCTCCTCGACACGGGGCTCGGCAACATTTCGGTAAGCCTGCGCAGCCCGAACGATGAGTACTACGCGGAGATCTTCAGGGCTTCAAAGCGTCTGGATTACGAGGCTTACATCGACCAGATCAACTCACTCATCACGGAATCGTACTGCCGGGGAGATGATTCTCCAACGTTCATCGTGATTCGTGTTTTCCGACGAAGCTTCTCAGACAACCTGCGCGAAAAGGCCAAGCATCAGGAGGCCCTCTATAGCACGGGGGCGATGATCAGCAGGCTGCGAGCATTGGGAGAGCGGCTTTGCGGGATGACCGCCGGCGAGCTACGGAAACGGTATCCGGATCGCTTTGCCGCCAAGTTCTACATTCCCGTGACCCCGCGGGTCGCCATCGTGACCAACTCCATCATGCGCTGGTGGCAGCGCGAGGCGGACCTTGTCAACACGAAATATCCGGCGGTCTTCTCCTACTGTAACGGCTACAAGGATCAGTTTGCCGTGTTGGCCGACGGCCGAGTCACGGCATGCTGTTTGGACTACGAAGGACATACCTCCTTGGGAAACGTCAAGGATCGTCCCCTGAAGGAGATCCTGCACGGCTCCTCGACATCGGAGTTTATCGGGTCTTTCAATCGTTACCAGCCGCCGACCAAGACGTGTGCCAAATGCCTGGGCGGCAACACGATCCCCGAGTGGGTCGGTCGGCAGGCGCTCGCCGTGGGCCGTCACGCCGCCAGCCAGGGCCTGTCCGCTCTCAAAAACAAACCGAAAACCGAATAGAGCACCGATTGCCGCGAGGAGAGGAAGAAGCTTCCGGCCCCTCGAAGATCCGTTCGATGAACTCCACTCAAAAGCGCTCCTCAGCCGACGCGCGCGGCGTCCGCCCGGGCCCCGGCGGGGTTCAGCCACTTCAAGCGTGCCAAGCGCGTTGACAGCCGGGCGGAGCGCCTCCTATACTTTCATGTTTTGTTGATTTTTTGTCCGGCGAAACATTCCGGAGGAGCTATGTCCAGGGTTCGAAAGCGGGCGCACGAGTCGGCGTCGGCAAGCCCTACGGGGAAAACACCCGTCGCGCCCGCCGGTGACAGCGCGGAAGCGATGGCCCAGGCCCTCGCGCGCTGGCAGAAAGAGGTGCTCGAGCCCGCGCTCGAGAAGCACCCCGAGCGCCTGGCGCGCTTCAGCACCCTCGGCGACATGGAGGTGCCGCGCCTCACGACGCCCCCCGATCTCGAAGAGCGCGCCTACCTCGACGAGTTGGGCTTTCCGGGCCAGTACCCCTTCACGCGCGGTGCCTACCCCACGATGTATCGCGGACGCCAGTGGACGATGCGCCAGTTCGCCGGTTTCGGAACCGCCGCCGACTCGAACGCCCGCTTCCGCTACCTCCTCTCCCGGGGCCAGAGGAGCCTCTCCATCGCCTTCGACATGCCCACGCTGATGGGCTACGACTCCGATCACGAGCGCTCCCGAGGCGAAGTAGGGCGGGAAGGGACTGCGATCGACAGCATCGACGACATGAAGACGCTCCTCGACGGAATGCCCCTCGACGAGGTCTCCAGCTCGATGACGATCAACTCGCCCGCGCCGATCCTCTTTGCGCTCTACGTGGCCGTCGCCATCGAGCGCGGGATCGATCCCAAAAAGCTGAACGGCACGCTCCAGAACGACATCCTCAAGGAGTACATCGCCCAGAAAGAGTGGATCTGTCCGCCCAAGCCGAGCATGCGGCTCATCACCGATCTCATGGGATGGGCGAGCCGCGAAACGCCGCGATGGAACACGATCTCGATCAGCGGGTATCACATTCGCGAGGCGGGAAGCACGGCCGTTCAGGAGCTGGCCTTCACGCTCGCCGACGGAATCGCATACGTGCAGGCCGGTATCGAGACCGGACTCGACCCCGATACTTTCGCGCCGCGGCTCTCGTTCTTCTTCAACGCGCATAGCGATTTCTTCGAGGAAATCGCAAAGGTCCGCGCGGCCCGGCGCATGTGGGCGCGAATTATGCGCGAGCGATTCAAGGCAAAGAACCCGGAGAGCTGGAAGCTCAGAACCCATCTGCAGACGGCGGGCGTGAGCCTCACCGCCCAGCAGCCCTACAACAACATCGCGCGTGTGGCCATCCAGGCCCTCGCGGCCGTTCTCGGCGGAACAAACTCGCTTCACACGAACTCCCTGGACGAGACCCTCTCGCTCCCCACCGAGGAAGCCGTCACGATCGCCATGCGCACGCAACAGATCATCGCGCACGAGAGCGGTGTCGCCGATCACGTGGATCCCCTGGCCGGTTCCTACCACCTCGAGCGCCTCACGAACCGTATGGAAACCGAGGCCACGGCGATCATCGATCGCATCGACCAGCTCGGCGGCATGATCGATGCCATCGAAGAGGGTTATCCGATGCGCGAGATTGCCGAGGCGGCGTTCCGGTGCCAGCAGCAGGTCGAGAAGAGTGAGAAGCGGATCGTCGGCGTGAACTGTTTCGTTGCGGAGGAGGAGCCGCCCCTCCCGATCCTGAAAGTCGACGAGGCGGTAGAGCGCGACCAGCTCGCGCGGCTCCGCGCCTTCCGTGATGCGCGGGACGGGGTTGCGTCGAAGGAAGCGCTGGAGGCCCTTCGTCGCGCCTGCCAGGGTACGGAGAATACGATGGCGCGAATTCTCGACGCCGTTCGCGCCCGGGCGACCATGGGCGAGATCTGCGAGGTTTTCCGTGAAGTCTGGGGCGAGTACCGCGAACCCAAGATGTTCTGATGAAGTCAATGGGGTCTCACCCCATTGACCTAACCCGGGCCGCGCACCGGCGCGGCTCTTCTTCAGGAACCACTTCATGACTGGTGAGAGAAAGCTGCGAATTCTGGTCGGAAAAGCCGGACTGGACGGCCA
>CBDUXZ010000186.1:0-4904 GCA_965371325.1 uncultured bacterium
ATGGGGTTCGCCGTTTGTCTGGCCGCTTCGTCGGCATTTGCGAACAGGTCGTCCTCTCCCTTGGCCGGCTCTTCGTCGTCAAGGCCCAGCTCGGTCACGATCTCGTTTCCGTCCTGACCCGCGGTTGATTCAGCAGCGGAAACGCGGGCCGGCAGGAACACCACGGCCAGGATCGCGAAGAGGATAACCATCATCACGATGACTGATCGGTCTGCATTTTGAGACATGCGACCCCCCCCGGTAGGATCGATTGAAGCGGCAACCCACGACGCCGAGGAATTGCTCCTGCGCACGCCGGTACGGCTCGATCTGAGTATCCTCGGAACGAAAGGAAGCTATGATCCGGCGTCGGCTAATTGCCTTTGGGCACGCACGACGCTCCTATCAGGCAGGTGCTATCTTTACTGTGGTTCTTGAAGAATTTACATCTGCTTCGGCCCGGCTTGCACAACCTACCGTACACGGGGGGGGGCGTCAAGAAAGTTGGGGGAATCGGGTCTTCGGCATAAGTGTAGAATTACCACGTGCTCTCAACCAATCTCGCAAGTTTTGCAGGCCCTTCGGTCGGACACCACTTGTCTGGAGGTTTTCTGACGGACACCGTCGCGAACTCGGAATCAAAGCAAAGGGATCTCGTAGTTTACGATCACGCGGTACTCCTTCGTCCAGTCTTGAACGCCGCTCTGATCCAGGTAGGCGCCTCGAAGTCGAACCCAGAATCCGCGGAAGCGTCCATCGGGGACCTTGTAGTCCACCGTCACGTTGATCTCATGCTCATTCGGAAGTGACAGGCCAGTACCCGGGTCGATGGCGTCGTAACCACTCGCAAAGTTCGTGAAGGCGCTGAGGCCCTTTAAACCGATCTTGGTGAAATCGTATGAGAAGCCCAGGAGCCACGCATCCTCGCCGGCGCTGTTGAAATCGCTGCGCATGAGCGAGACGTAGCCTGGATAGCTGCCGAAGGGGCTGGTGATGTCCCCGTTGTCGGAAGCGGTCGAGAACGCCGCCCTCAGGATCGCCGACTTGTAGCTCGCGGACAGCTCTGCGCCCCCGACCCGCGCCTTGAAGGAAGAGCCGTTAAGCCGGTCATCACCCACGCTGCGCTGATCGGTTATCTGGGTCTTCAGACGAAATCCCAGATTCTTCTTCCCGGTCCAGGTATAGGAGCCCTCTGCGTAGAAAATGTTGAGCACGTCCCTCGTGTAGTAATTGATCGCGCCGATCGCGAGGTCATCCGTGGGCGAAATTCGCAGACCGCCCATGATGGTCCCCTGATCCGCATCGCCCGGCGCGCCCGCCGCCTCCCCCATCGGGACGAAGTGATCGGCGTTGCGCTTCTTCATCTGCGCGATATAGCCCCCGATGTATTCGATCTGCGGCCGCCTCCCTTTCCTCTCGAACCTCCCCTGGATGCTGTATCCCTCAAACGTATTCGGTGTCATCCGGCTGTCGTTCTTGTTCACATAGGGGAGATCGTACACCTGCCGGTAAGCGGAGACCTCGTGGTTCTCTGCAAGCTTCACGAGGGCGTAGGCCTGGCCCAGGACGTTGTAGTGGCGCTGAGCCGGCGCAAGGAGGCCCGTCCCTCCGCGGTCGCGCGGTCCATGGAGCCTCTGGGAAGTGAAGAACTCCGTTCCGATCTTGATCCGATCCCTGAACCAGCCGGACTCGTAAGCGATCGACCCTCCTGCCGCCCAGGCCTCGTTCTTGCTACCGTCGGGGCTCTCCCGGCGGAAATAGTAGGTCCGGCTCTTGAGGAGAAGCTGGGTCTCGCTAAAAAAGGTGGGGAGTTTGTCCAGCTTTTGCTTGAGGCGCGGAAACCGCGGGGGCTTTACCTTTACGATCTCGAAGCCCGCCTCCATCGCTGTATCCAGATCTTCGACGGAATCGGCAACAGGGGCGTCTTCGGTAAGAGACTCCTGGGCCCGGGCCACCCTGCCTTCGACCAGAATGATGATGAGGAAGAAGAACAGGAGGAGGGCTGTTCTCGCTCGGTCAGTCAAACCAGCCCTTCTTGTAAAAGAACGCCAGCATGAATATCGCCACGACTCCCATAACCCCCAGAATAATGAAATATCCGAATGGCACATTCAGTTCGGGCATGTTCTCGAAGTTCATGCCGTAGATGCCGGCGATGAGCGTCAGGGGCAGGAAGATGGCCGAGAGGATGGTCAGGACCTTCAGTCGGTTGCCCGTCCTGTCCTGAATCGCCAACATGAATTGCTGGTGCAGCTCCTTCACGTTCTCCTCCAGCCGGTCCATGGAGCGCTGGTGGCGCTCAAGTGTGCGATCCAACTCTCTCAGATGCTTCAGTTGATCTCTCGCACTGAACGCGGTCGACTCAATCTTCTGCAAAACATCGACGCAGAACGCGTGGTCCTCGTTCGCATCTCCAATGTTCGAGATCTGCTGCCTCAGCCTGAAGATATCTTCGGCTCCACTCTGTCTGAATCCTCGATCAGCCGCTTCGAGAGCACCTCATGCTTCTGGCGGCATGCGGTGAAGGCAAAGAAGTTCTCGCCCGCCAGCCTTCCGATCATCTGGTAGATGAGGGCCGAGGTGGTGGGCGATTTCAGGCGGACACGGCCCCCTAAACGAAACGCGAGGTCTGAAATCGCAGGCAGCGGCTCTTTGTGAATGCTAACCAGCGTTGTCGGAAGGCAGAGAAGCTTGAGATAGGTCAGCCCGCTATCGACCCGAGAGACCTGCGTCGGCAGCTCGATATAAAACAGCTTCGCGAGGGTCTCGATGGGAATTCCGGATCCCGGCTCGACGCAGGCCTTCAGCACGTGTTCGTCGATCTTCAAAGGCTCCAGAAGCCTGGCCAGTTCTTCTTCCTCCGGGGCCTCGATATCCAGCCAGCGATGGACCGGGTCTGTAAACCAGGCCGGGGAACCTGCCTCGAAGGGCACTTCCTCGATGAGTTTTTCATCCGTTATCCGGAAGCTTCTGAACTTCATTGCGCTTTCTCCCCGAATTCACTTCGCAGTCGCCAGTCATGCGGGAAGGCAAACCCGGAACGCCGCTAGTCTCGGTACGCAGAGGCCAGATTACGAACGTTGCGGCGCATCACGCTGAGATAATCGCCCTCCTCCGGAACGCTCCCGCAGGGGGTGAAAACGACCGTCTCGATCCCGAGCGAGACGAGCTTCGACTTCGTTTCCTCCCGCGGCGTTCCCTCCCAGATCATTTGTTTCGCGGGATGGGAGACCAGAAGGTCCTCGAGCGCCCGCCACATTTTTTCATCAGGAGGCTCCTCCGGCTCCCAATGGACGCTCTCGAGGTTCATATCGTAGCGCTTCGCAAGATACTGGTATACCGGATGGGACGCCAGGAGCGGCCTTCCCGGGTCCTTTGATACTGCCTGCTCCAGCGCCCGGTCAAGCGAGAGCAGGTCGCGCTCAAGGGATCCAAAGCCTTCCTCGAAGGCGGCTTTCCTTTCCGGCCGCCGCCTAGCGAACGCATCTCTTATCGTGCGTGCCTGCGCAATTGCGAGCTTTGGATCGAGCCAGGTCGTGAAGGCTGTGCCCGTGTGCGCGTGCTCGCCTTTGGGGCCGTGCTGGTGCGTGAGGGTATCTTCGATCGGAATGTATTGATCCTTGAAGGCGCGAGACGTATCGACGAGCCTCGAGGTCGGGAGGCTCACGCGATCGATCCACCTGGCGTAGCCTGCACCATTTAGCAGAATGAGATCTGCACTCTGGTAGGCGCCAACTACCTCGGGCCCCGGCCTCCAGTAGGCCGGATCGGCGTCCGGCGGCGCCGGAAACCTGACTTCCACCTGGTCCCCGCCGATGCGCCCGGCAAAGTATTTCAGGGGATAGTTCACGACGTAGACGAGAATTCGGGCGTCGTCCTGTCGCCCGGGCTTCGCCTCGCCTGTGGGTCGATCACCGCCGCCGCAGGCCGCGATCAGGCAGACGATCGCGAGAAGGAGGCGGGACCGCGCGTGAATTCGTCCCCCCATGGTCCCCTCACATCCGGATCAGGGCGCGGATGGCCGCTGAGCCGAACTGGCTCGTCGCGAAGGTGAGCCCGCCCGCAAGGACGGCTCCCGCGAGAAGCACGACGACGATCTCCGACGCCATGATCACGCCCACGCTCATTCTCGCGCCCCCGATCTTGAGCAGGGTCTCACGCTCCCGGCGCCGCAGTCTCAGCGAGAGCATGAAAACCAGCGCCGCTGTCGCCAGCGTTGCCAGCCCGAGAACCACCGCGCCGGCCACAACGTATTTCTGGACGGTGAGAATGGTGTCCAGCAACTCGTCCATGACCGTCACGGGCCGGACGATCTGCGCCAGCTCGTCTCCTGATTGATAGCGCCCCTGCAGGATCGCTGAAGACTTCTGGTCGGGCGCCGCCACAACGACGGCGGTGACCGGATAGTCCGAAAGGTCGCCATGAAAATGAAAGCTGTCGATGTTCTCGTCCGTGATCTCGTTGTACTGCACGACCGAGGCGTTGGCGGTGATGCCCTTCTCATCCCGCGAGAGGACCCCGCTCCGGGCTTCGGGCGCGGCGAGATCCTGATGGCCATGCCCAAGCCCCTGGATTATCCAGGCCGTCTTGATGTCAACGAAGATGGCGTCGTCATCCGCGCTGTCGGCGTACGCCAGCACGCCCGCCACGCGCATCTTCAGGGGATACACGCCCGCCAGGTCGAAGACGCTCTCGGGCGACGAGACAATGGGGTCGCCGGGACCGACGCCAAGGGACTCCGCCACGCGTGAGCCGATGACGCATTCGCCAAGCATAGCAAGGGACCTTCCCGCGCCAATCTCGAGGCCGCGGAAATCGAAATAATCGAAGGTCGTCCCCACGATGGGGCGGCCACGCGCCTGAAAGCGGACGTACATCGGAATGGCCTGCGCCAGGCCCGAGTCCAAAACGCGCAGCGCCTCGGC
>CBDUXZ010000187.1:0-4871 GCA_965371325.1 uncultured bacterium
CACAGATACCCGGCTTCATGTCACGCGAGGAGGCAGGGGCGCGCTACGGAGAGCGGAGCGGACGCGACATGTCCATGCTCTCCTACTATCTGGTTTTCGGAACCTTCAAGGTAGGCGTGGTGCTGCAGCAGATCTATCATCGCTACCACATCGGCCAGACAAAAGACGAACGCTTCGCCGGTTTCGGCAGCATGGCCGAGGCCCTCTTCGCACTTGCCGGCATACGCCGGCCCTGAACCCCCTTTTCAATCTGCGTAACCGGCCAGCGCCGAGACAAGCGGGGAATCGCTTTGGTAGATATCCCGCCGGAACTCCACGGGCCCCCCCTCCTCCGCCCAGGCCGTAAGGTAAACGAGATAGACCGGTAGCGGTCGATTCAGGGGGATCGTACGCGTCTTCCCTGTTTCAATCGTGCTCACGAACCTTTCGCGATCCCAGCCAGGGTTTCCAGCCATGAGGTATTCGCCCAGATCCACCGGCGCCGCCACACGTACACAACCGGAACTGTAGGTGCGCGTGCTTTCCTGAAAGAGATTTTGCGTCGGGGTGTCATGGATGTAGACGCTGTGCCGGTTTGGAAACATGAACTTGACGCGCCCGAGCGCATTGTCCGGCCCCGGCTTCTGCCGGAGCAGATAGCCGAAATTGTCCTCGGTTACGGCCGACCAGTCGACGGTTGCCGGATCAACCTGAAGCGTTCTGCCGCCCCCTTCGTAGCGGAACACCTCGATGTGATGCTCTTCGAAGAACTCCGGTTCCTCCCTGATAAGCGGAAGCTTATCCTCGAGCGCTATCGTTCGGGGAACCCGCCAGAAGGGATTGAACACCACGTGGTTCATCCTGGCGGTGAAGATCGGTGTCGGCCGGGTTTCGCGCCCCACAATGGCGCGCATCGAGAGGACGGGGCGGTTCTCCTCGAAGGCGACAAGCCTGAATCCGGGAATGTCGACGAACAGATAGCGTTCACCCAGAGATCGGGGCAGCCAGCGAAGGCGCTCGAGATTGACCAGGATCTGGCGCACGCGAGATTCTGCCGGAACATTGAGGGCCGCGAGGGTTTCGCGGCCGACCACCCCATCGACATCGAGTCCGTTGCGCCGCTGGTAGTCCCGCACGGCGGCCCCGAGGACGGCATCGAAGCGCCCCGTTTCTCCGGCTCCTCCGCCCGCGATGTATCCTTCCGCCGCAAGCCGCGCCCCGAGGGCTGCAACATCTCTTCCGCGAACCCCCTTCTCGAGCTTTCGCGCCGCGGGAACGGCCGGCCATCCGCCCGACCGGGAGATGGCCCGGTAGCGCGCCAGCTCCCGTTTCAGCTCGGCGTAAAGCGGATGCGTGGGGCGAAGACTCTGCAGGTAGGCCTGGATGTCCGCCGCACGCGCCGCACCGCGGAGCAGCGTTTCGGGATCGATCTTCTCTCGCCTGATTTCCCAGTGGGCGTTCACGGTATCCGGATCGATCTGCCCCTCCGACAGATCGGTTGCGTAACCAAGGAGTCCGTTCGCGAGCAATAGTTCCACATCCACGAGATGTTCGATCAGCAGCTCACGCGGGCCGTCTTTGTTCCGCTCGATCGCCGCGAGGAGCTTCTCAATTTCGTGGAAGCGGTACTCCTGGGGTGAGAGCCCCTCTTCCCGAGCCCCGCCTAGAGCGAGGGCAAGCGTCACGCCCCGGGGAGACACCTCGCCCAGTTCGATCCAGATGGGCTCGTAGCCGCGTTTACCATAGACGGTGCGAAGCGGCGCCGACCAGCGAAGCGGCACATCGCCGACCTTGATAACTCCGTTCGGAGCATCGCCATCGAACCGCGCTGCAAACGAGCTTCCCATCTCCACCGGCGGCATCACGCGCGTCTCCTCCGTCGACGCGCAACCAAGGGTGAGCAACAGGGCAAGGCATATCGGGTATGAAAAGAGTTGAACCATCATCACGTCGTCACCCCGGGTTCGTTCCCGGCGGATAGCCCTGTTTTTGCGAGCACGGCGCAGGCATCTCGCGGATACCGCAGCAGGCGGTCGTGCAGGCGGTTCCCCGGCCGGTTGAGTCTATCAGGAATTGCGGGGGCGTAGCGGGCCCGGCCACCGGCGCAGGCATTTCCGCCTCCCGGCGGCTTGACGTCTGAGGCGTGTATGATCAACGCTTGCGATAGGTTTCCGATTGAGAGCGCGGCGCGGACGGGGAAGGAGGCACGGGCTTGCGGGCATTTGCGATCCCCGGAGAGAGCCTTCTCGCGGGATTGATCGCGCTGGGCTTCTGCATCAACGCGCCGGGGGCCGTTTTCGGCCAGCCCGGCAGACCAGGAGGTTTATCGATGGCCCTCACGATAGAGTCAACAAGCTTCAAGAATCAGGAGGAAATTCCCACCAAGTACAGCTGCGAAGGCGATGACGTCTCACCACCCCTTGCCTGGTCCGGGCTGCCCGAGGGTACCGGGAGCCTGGTTCTCATCGTCGACGATCCCGACGCACCTGACCCGAAATCGCCCCAGATGACGTGGGTACATTGGGTGCTCTATGACATTCCGCCGTCTGCCAAGCTGCTTCCCGAGGACGTGAAGAGTAACGATCTCCCCCCCGGCACCCGTGAAGGTTTGAACGACTGGAAACGGACGGGGTACGGCGGTCCCTGCCCGCCCATCGGACGCCACCGCTACTTCCACAAGCTCTATGCGCTGGACACCGTGCTGGGTGACCTGGGAACGCCGACGAAGGACGCGGTGGAAAAGGCAATGGAAGGCCACGTCCTGGCCAGTGCCGAGCTGCTGGGCACTTATGAGAAGGGCCGGTAGAAAGACGCCGTAGACAATCCGGGCAACCCGGGAATCGCCGCGTTAGGGAGAGGCGGGACGCTTCCTTTGATCGATCCTGCGAGTCCTTGCCTGGGACACGCCCATGGATCCGCCTTGGGACGAAAGCCCCGTGAACCCGGGCCCTTGCCGAACGGAATAATTGGGGAGGCGATTGAATATCAGGCCCGTTGAGCACTCGAAGCGACATCTTGATATGCCTTCAGAGACGTTCCGACCGGACACCCCGCGAATGGCAACCATCAAAATAGTAGGTTTTTTCCTCGCCATCACCGCAATGCTGGCCGCCTGTGCCGGCAATCCGGAGCAAGCAGCCCTCGCCCGCCGCGACAAGCAGCTCCGCGAGCGGCCGACCTTGCTGAGCGCCTCCCGGCCGGCTGATATGCCCAAAGGACGGGGGCCCCTCGAGGAGCCCCCTTCCCGCGCGCCGGCCCCCCCGCCCCTCCCCGCGGTCGCATCCATCTCGAACAGGAACGGCCCGGGCGATGAGCCGGGCCGTGGTTACAACATGGGGCAGTTCCTCTTCGACGTGCTCGCCATCGGTTCCGCCGCCTATCTTTCGACGACAACACCGAACGCTTGCCAGGCAGACTGAAATTTGTGCACCCAACATGAAGAACGCCATCGCGATTAAATAAAATCACACCATCCGCCGACTGGTGACGGTTCTTCAAAAGAAGCTGCCGCACCGAACAGGTCACCAATTTTGTACTTTTTTAAGTTTTGATGGAATTCGACGAGCTTTCCACCGCGTTAATGCGCTGTCAACGCCCGTTACGCTTTCTTTCCTGACAGAATGCGGAGGCTGCACTTCGGAGATAAGGCCCTTGGAAGTTCCACTTGTATCAATCCAGGACAACTGTCTATACACTTATACCGGTGCATTTCTCCGTCCTCTCGCGAAGGGCACAACGCCGGGCAACTCATGCATCAGCACTCTTTTGCGAGGGGAAGAGAAAGTAAATTGCATCGGGGTCTCTGATCATCTACAAGCTCAGGAGCAGCACTGGCCCTCGGAGGCGGAGCTGGACGGCGTCGCGCCGTTCGAGCAGTGCGTCCTTATTCCCCGCTTAACGAGCCGCGGAAGTCCGGGAGGAAATCATAGTGAGGACGGAGAGAAGAATAACGAGAGGAATCCTGGCGGTGGTGGCTGTCCTTTCATTCGCGATGCTTGGCAGCAATGGGAGCTGCGCGGGGACGACGGGCCCGGGCTATGGTCAGGGTTACGGTCAGGGGCAGCCTGCGAGCCAGACTTTCTATCAGCCGTCAATCGGCGCCCAGCGCGTCGACTGGTGCCTCAATTGGGGCGCCCAATGCGGTGAGCCGGCGGCGACGGCCTATTGTCAAAGGGTGGGCTACCAGCGGGCTACGGGTTTCCAACCGGCTCCGAACATCGGTCTTCAGTCGCCGACCCTGGTGTTGGGCAACGGGGCGACTTGTAATCAGGCTTTTTGCACGGGATTTGATTCCATCACGTGTACCGGACCGGCATTTGCAGGTCCCGGTCCGGGGGCGCCCCCACCACCGCCGCCGAAGGTTCAGTTCAGCCACGAGCCGAACACCAATCGCCCGGGGATGGATTTCAAGAAGATCGTTCTTCAGAATCCCAATCCCAAGCAGTGCAAGAACCCCTGCCGGAGCAACGCGAAGTGCAAGGCATATACTTTCGTCAAGCCGGGGGTGCAGCATCCCACCAAAGCCGTCTGCTGGCTGAAGCATGGCGTGCCGGCTCCCGTCGCCTCCAACTGTTGCACCTCGGGGGTCAAGAACTAGCCATGCGCGCGGGCCCCGGGATCCTCGGCATCTCGAAAGGCTGCGAAGCCTCGGATATGTCGATTAGCATTTCGCCGGCGGCTAAAGGCTCTTTCCCGCGTGCTTCTTGTATTCGAGGCGGGCGATGGCCCGGCGATGCACCTCATCCGGCCCGTCCGCAAGACGTAGCGTGCGCATACCGGCGTAGGCCTGGGCAATGCCATAATCGGAAGTGACGCCTGCGCCGCCGAAGGCCTGGATGGCGTCATCGATCACCTGCAGCGCCATGATCGGGGCCTTCACCTTGATCATCGCT
>CBDUXZ010000188.1:0-4841 GCA_965371325.1 uncultured bacterium
CTCCTGGAGCACCGCCTTATCATTCCCGAGAACCACAATCCGCTTGATCATGTTTTCCAGCTCGCGAACGTTGCCCGGCCAGGAGTACTTCATGAAAGTCTCCATCGTTCCGTTCGATAAGAACGGGACGCTCTTGTTGTACTGCTCGTTGTACTTCCTCAGGAAGCAGTCGACGAAGAGCGGGACGTCGTCCCGTCGCGCGCGAAGCGGCGGGATGGAAATGCTCACGACGTTCAGACGGTAGAAGAGATCTTCCCGAAAGCTCCCCTCCCGGACCGCTTCTTCGAGATTACGGTTGGTCGCCGCGATTACTCGCGTGTCGACGTTCACGTCGCTCTCTCCGCCCAGCCTGGAGAACTCTCCGTCCTGGAGAACCTGCAGAAGCTTCGCCTGGAGATTCGGGTGCATTTCACTGATCTCGTCCAGAAAAATGGTCCCGCCGTCGGCGTATTCGAACTTCCCGAGTTTTCTCCGCTGCGCCCCTGTAAAGGCCCCTTTCTCGAACCCGAAGAGCTCGCTCTCGAGGAGTTCTGAAGGGAGAGCTGCGCAATTTACCTTCACAAAGGGCTTGGAGTGCCGCATCGATTTGTAATAGAGCATGCGTGCCACGAGCTCTTTTCCGGTGCCGCTCTCGCCGCGGACGAGAATCGTAATGTCGGTATCCGCGACCTGCTCGACGATCTCCCTCACTTCCTTCATCCTGGGGCTCGTCCCGAAGAGGAAAGCGCCGCTCGTCTGCTCCTGCACCTTCTCGCGTAAGAACTCCACCTCCGAAACAAGTTTCTTCTTCTCGAGCGCCTTGCCGATCGCGATCTTGAGTTCTTCGCTCTCGAAGGGCTTTCTCAGAAAATCCGTGGCTCCCAGCTTCATCGCCTGAACGATGGTTTTCGCCTGTCCGTGGCCCGATAACATGATCACGGGGACATCCCCGTCCTTTTCCTTGATCTGGCGGAGCGTCTCGATCCCGTCAATGCCGGGCAGAACGAGATCCAGCGTGACCAAGGTCGGTCTCACCTTTTCCAGCTCACCCAGCGCCTGTTCTCCCGACTCCGCTGTAAACACCTTCCACCCGTTTCGAGTGATGAGAGCCCGAAGGTAGTCACGGGTGCTGACGTCGTCGTCGATTACAAGAACTCTTATCTTGTCCTTCATTCCAAACCTCTGAAGACAGTTCGGAGAGCCGCGGTTCGGCATCAAAAACAATGCCGACGGGGTCTCTCCTGCGACGCGGGTACGGTCAACGTGACTTCGTCGCGCGGGGGGGTATGACAACTCCTCTCGAAAGAGGAGAGGGCTTCGCAATCAGTGATCTTCCGCGAGCCCGCTCTCTTTTATTTTCTGCAACAGCGTCTTGTAGCTGATGTTAAGGATCTTGGCTGCCTTCTTCCGGTTCCAGTTTGTCTGGTGAAGAACGCGCGCCATGGTCTCGCGCTCCGCCTCGAGGGCCGCCCTGCGCCCCACTTCCTTGAGAGGGGAGATCGTTCCCATCTCTGCGTCGACTATGTTCTGGATCACAACGGGGCGCGGCGCGGCGGCACGCTGATCCTTCAAATCGTCAATGATCGAGGCTTCGTTCTCGAGCACGACGATCCGCTTGATTGTGTTCTCGAGCTCCCGCACGTTCCCGGCCCATGCGGAGGTCAGGAACAACTTCATCAGCCCCGGTGACACCCCTTTCACGTGCTTGTTGTACTTGCGATTGTACCGTTCCAGGAACTGCTCGGCGAGAATCGGGATCTCCTCGCGCCGCTCCCGTAGCGGGGGGACGCGGATGTTCACCACGTTCAGGCGGTAGTAGAGGTCCTCGCGGAAGCGGTTCTCCGCCACTTCTTCTTCCAGATTTCGGTTTGTCGCCACAAGCACCCTCACATCAACCTTGATGTCGCGCTGCCCTCCAAGCCTCGAGAACTCTCCATCCTGGAGAACCTGAAGGAGTTTCGCTTGTAAGAGGGGACTCATCTCGCCGATCTCGTCGAGGAAGATGGTTCCGTGGTTCGCGAACTCAAACCTGCCGGGCTTGCGGCTGGAGGCCCCGGTGAACGCGCCCTTCTCGTAGCCGAAGAGCTCGCTCTCGAGGAGTTGCTCGGGGAGGGCGGCGCAGTTCACCTTCACGAACGCCTTGTTCCGACGGAGGCTTCTCCCGTGGATAGCGCGGGCGATGACCTCCTTCCCCACGCCGCTGTCACCCTGGATGAGAGCCGTCACGTCGGTCTCGGCGATCTGCTCGATGAGGTCCTTGATTTTCGTCATCTTGGGGCTGATCCAGACGATCCCGTCTCCCCAGTTCCCCTTCTCGTTGAGCTGAGAGCGCAGGTAGTCGCGCTCGCCGCGCAGCTTGCTTGACTCGAGGACCTTCTTGATGGAGATATCGAGCTCTTCTTCCTCGAAGGGCTTGTTGAGGTAATCGGAGGCTCCCAGGGTCATCGCCTCGACAATCGTTCCCGCCTTCCCCACGACCGAGAGCATGATGACCGGTACGTCGCGATCCAGCGTCTTTATGCGCCGAAGCGTCTCGAGACCATCGAGGCCGGGCATCATGACATCAAGAACAATGATGGAAGGGCGAAATCCCGAGGAGATCAACCCGAGGGCCTGCTCCCCGTCCGATGCGCAGCGAACCTGATAACCCTTGATTGAAAGAAGATTCTTCAGGTAGTTGCGGATTCCTTCGGAGTCATCCACAACGAGGATCGAGGTATCCTTCCCCATCGCCTCTCCTTGCAAAAGGTCGAACCGCGTGGTTGAAACCGCGCGATCGGAGCCGGGACGAATGAAGCACTTTCTTGAGCGGCCCCTCGCATCCCCGGTGACGGCGCTGCCGGTCCGGGCGGGTCTTCTGGCTCTCGGGCGCAGGTTGAAGGCGCGCCCAGATCGCAGTGGAAAACTTTTTCTCACTCAGGGAAAAATTATTCCCTCCGGGCTATGTAAAAATTTTCCCTTTTTCATACCTTTGGGCGCCGAAGTACAGTCGTACTTCACACTCTTTGGGGCAGCCCCCCCCCAATCCCCACCTCTTCGGCTGACGCGTCCGAAAATGAGCTACTCTTTTTCCTAAAAACGAACTTTTTTTTCCCACGGAGATTATCATCCCTGGCGAAATCGAGTCAACGGACGAATGCCCTGGAACCCCTCCTTTTCGCGCGGCCGGGGCCGGCCAGGCCTTGAGGGGGGCGGGCCTCGCTGGTATAAGTACGCGAAAGGGGGAGGGATTTCTCGCATCGGGCCCCGATGAAGCCGGCCTTGCCGATCCCGGGGCTCACGCCCCGCGGCGGCGATTCCCGCGCCTGGCCCTGACCGGGACCCGCGCGTTTCCCCCAGGATTACCTATCGTAAGCTTGCGTCCCGAACTTGAGACTGAGGAAGGCGCCCATCGACGACCCCTTTGTGGGGGGCTTTTCGAGGGGCGGTGCGAAAAGGAGCGCGTAACGACGTGACGAGCGGGCCTGACATTCCCGGGACTGAGCAAGAGGCGCGCAGGCGCGTGCACGGACTTCGTGCCGAGATCGAGCGCCACAACTACCTCTATTACGTGCTGGACGACCCCGAGATTTCCGATGAGGAGTACGATCGCCTGCTTCGCGCACTCGAGACCCTCGAGAAGGCATACCCCGTCCTTCTGGATCCCGCCTCCCCCTCCCAGCGGGTGGGCCACGCCCCGCTCGACAAGTTCGAACCCGCCCGGCACCCGACGCCGATGCTCTCACTGGCCAACGCCGAGAGCGCCGACGAAGCGCGGGAGTTCGACGCGCGGGTGCGACGCTTCCTCGACCGCGAAGCAGCTCTGCGCTACACGGCCGAGCCGAAGATGGACGGCCTCGCCGTGGAGCTGATCTACGAGGAGGGCGTCTTCGTGCGCGGGGCGACCCGGGGCGACGGGCGGGTCGGGGAAGACGTGACGCAGAACTTGCGCACGATCAGGAGCCTTCCCCTGAGGCTCCTCCAGGGCAATCGCGCGCCCGCCCCTCCCCGCCGCATCGCGGTTCGTGGCGAGGCGTTCATGGCTATCGCCGATTTCGAGGCACTGAACCAGGAACGGCTGAAGGCGGGCGAAACCCCCTTCGCCAACCCCCGGAATGCAACGGCCGGCGCCATCCGGCAGCTCGATCCCCGGATCACCGCCGCGCGCCCCATCGATCTGTTCTGCTACGGCGTGGGGGTGGTCGAGGGCCGCGCCTTCAAGACCCAGTGGGAGATCCTCGAGACGCTGCCGAAATGGGGGTTGCGAGTGAACAGGCTGAAGGAGCGCTGCGAGGGAATCGAGGCCGCGATCGATTACTTCGAGCGCCTGTCGGCCGAGCGCGAGACGCTCCCCTACGAGATCGATGGCGTGGTCATCAAGGTCGATCACCTGCGCCTGCAGGACGAGCTGGGCGCTATCGCGAGGTCCTACCGGTGGGCCGTTGCGTACAAGTTCCCCCCCCGGCAGGCGACGAGCCGCATTGCGCGCATCGAAGTATCGGTGGGACGGACCGGGGCACTCACCCCCGTCGCGCACCTCGAGCCCGTACGCATCGGCGGCACCACGGTGCGCCGTGCCACGCTGCATAACCAGGACGAGGTTGAGCGGAAGGACATCCGCATCGGGGATATGGTGCTGGTACAGCGGGCGGGCGACGTCATTCCCGAGGTCGTGAAGGTCGTCGCCGGGAAGCGCACCGGGAAGGAGCGGAAGTTCAAATTTCCCGCCCGCTGCCCCGAGTGCCGGGGCGGTGTGGAGCGGGCCGAGAAGGAGGTCGCGGCCTACTGCGTGAACGCCCAGTGCCCGGCCCAGGTGAAGGAGCGCATCCGGCACTACGCCGCAAGGCGCGCGATGGACATCGAGGGGCTGGGCGAGAAGATCG
>CBDUXZ010000189.1:0-4838 GCA_965371325.1 uncultured bacterium
TACCCGCTGATCGATGAGATCGTCGCGAACAAGGCAAAGCACAAGATGATCCTCGGGACGGGCGGCGGGACCCGCTCCCGGCATGTCTACAGTGTTGCCATGGATCTCGGCATGCCCACCGGGGTCATCGCGCGGCTGGGGAGCCTCATCTCCCACCAGAACGCAAAGATCCTCCACATGCTCATGTGCAAGCACGGAGGGATCTTCGTCCTGCGCGACAGCTTCGAGCATATTGCCCTCTACCTCCAGTCGGGTTGCATTCCGATCATCGAAGGAATGCCCCCCTACGAAATTTACGAGCGCCCGGCCCGGGGAGGGCGGATCCCCGAGAGCCGGACCGACACGGGGATCTACCTGCTCGGGGAGGTTCTGGGTGCGCGCTCCGTGATCTTCGTCAAGGACGAGGACGGGCTCTACACGGCAGACCCGAAGAAGGACCCGAAGGCGAAGTTCATCCCGAAGATCAGCCTGAAGGAACTTCTCGATCGGGATCTGAACGATCTCGTGGTGGAACGAAAGGTGCTCGAACTGATGCAGAACGCCCGGCACGTGCGCCAGCTGCAGATCATCAACGGGCTGAAGCGCGGCAGGCTCACGCGCGCCCTGGACGGAGAGCACGTCGGAACCATCATCCACGCCGACTGAAGGAGGCGCTGAAGGCGATGGGAGAGAAGCGTCCGGATCCCCCGGAAGGGGGGGCGAAGATCATCGTCGAGGAGGGCAAATCACGGGTTCACGTGGAGAGCCCTCTGATGATGGAATCGCTCATCGACAAGCAGCTCATCGACCGGACCTACCTCGAGCACGAAATCCCCATTCTTCCCGACGTGCAGATGGTGCACCTGGGGGGCCGGGGGATCATCGACCGGGGCGCGAAAGCGCTTCATCCCCTCATCGACGAGATTCTGGAGAACCGTCCCCGTCACAAAATTCTTATTGGCGTGGGGGGCGGTATCCGGGAGCGGCAAACCTTCGCCCTCTGCATCGATCTGGAAATTCCGACGGGCGGCCTGGCGCAGCTTACCGGGGTCATCTGCAAGCAGAACGCCATCATGGTCTTCTTCGCGCTGGCGCGACACGGCGGGGTTCGCGTGGCCCGCGAGAACTTTCACAAGCTCCCCTTCTATCTGGATGCCGGGGGAATTCCCGTTATTGTCGACATGGCGCCCTACCATTTCTGGGAGTTCCTCGCCCCGGCCGGACGCATTCCCACGCACCGGCCGGATACCGGGGCGTTTCTTGTCTCGGAGGTCTACTCCTGCGCCTCCTGCATCTATGTGAAGGACGTTGACGGACTCTACACGGACGATCCGAAAACCAACGCGCGCGCCGAGTTCATCCCCCGGATCAGCGCGGCGGAGCTGCAACGCCGGAAACTCCCCGATCTTCCCATCGAGCCGGCCGTGCTGGAGACGCTGGCGCTGGCTCGCAACCGCAAGGAGATCCGGATCATCAACGGGCTCGTTCCGGGGAATCTCACGAAGGCCCTGGCGGGTGAGGAGGTCGGCACCCTGATCCACCAGTGAGACGGCAAACGATGGACCCTCGCTTCAAGATCCTTTATGTCCTCATCGTCGGGATCGCCGCATTCGCTACAGCCAACGGGACCATCCTCCTTTCACTCCTGGGCCTGCAGGTTGTCCTCTGGTTCATCGCGGGACTGTCCGCCGGGGCGCTCCTCGGTTCGGTGCGGCGGCTCCTCTGGTTCATCGCCTTTGTCGTTCTCTCCTATGCGTTCTTCGGCGCGCGGGAGGGGGATCACGTAGTTCGTCTCGCGCTGATGGATGTGGCGCTGCCGGTCAACCTCACCGGGATAGGCATCGGCCTTCTCCGCGGGAGCCGCATCGTCACGATCATTCTCGCGGCGCAGATCGTTCAGCGCTCGGGAGACGGCTCCGGCATCGTGGCCGGGCTGCGCCGGCTCCACGCGCCGGCGTTTCTGGTCTACGGGCTGGATCTGGTCATGGCCGCGCTGGGAGGCGCGCCGGCTTCACGCGGCCGGGGCGGCGGCCGCCGCCGGCACGGAGGATCACCAGAAGAAGGTTTTTCGTTCAGGCGGCTTCTCCGGGGCGACGTCAGCCCCCTGGGGGAGAAAATACAGGTCCTTCTGGCCCGGACGCGGGAGCGGGTGGACGCCTACGGGCTTCCGCCGGAGGTCCGCGCCGATCTCGTGGTTGTGGGCGCGCTTGCCATCCTCGCCATGAGCGTGCGGCTTCTGAAGGTCATGCCGGGCCTCCCCATCGCGCCGGGACACAAAGGGATCGTCTTGATCCCCCTTTACATCTGCGCCGCGACCCTCACGCGCTCGCGCTGGGGCGGAACCCGGTACGGGCTGGTGGTCGGCGTCACGAGTTTTCTTCTGGGTATGGGGAAGTTCGGGCCCTTCGATATCCTGCGTCACCTGGCGCCGGGACTGTTCGTGGATCTTGTGCTGCCCATCACGGGCCGCATCTTCAGGAAGCCCGGCGCGCTGGTTTACGGGCTTGTCGGCGTGGGTGCCGCCGCGACGCGGATCACGACGCTGGTTGCGGCGGCGGTGGTGGTCGGTGCGCCGCCGGCCTTCTACGCGTTTCTCGCGCCCATGGTGATCGCCCACATGACCTTCGGTTTTCTGAGCGGGACGGTCACCGTACAATTGTTGAAGTGGCTGCACCGGCTGCCGGAGGCGGCATCCGGAACGGAGGAAGCCTCGGACCCCATTCCATAGCGCGGGGGGAGCCGTCCGGCGGTGAGGCGGGGCGACCACACGCGATCGATCCGTAGGAAGGGACGGCGTCGAAGGTGCGCCGGGCCTTGCGAGGGAAAAGAGGGAGGCACCATGCTGCGAAACAACGGACAACGATTGGGAACACTCGGCTTTCTCGTCTGCGTCGCCCTGATCCTGGCATGCGGGCCGGCGCCCGATGCTTCGAAGCCGGGCGAGCGGGCCAACGACGAGTCGAATGACATCCGTATCGTCGTCGACGGATCTCTGAAAAAGACCTGGTCGGTATCCGAGCTGATGCGGGGCCGCTTCGACTGGGAGTCACCCAAGAAGAAGATCTCACCCGCCGTTCCCGTGAGCTTCGTTCTCTTCTCCGAAGAGGGGGGGCTTGCAAAGGACGCGATCCGCGGCGTTTCCATCGCGGGCCGCAAGGGCAGGCTCGATCTCGCGGGCGACTCGCTTCCTCTTCTCGAGAAATTGCTCCTCCGGCTCGATCTAAAGCGGGGTGGCGCCTGGCAGCTGGTGGGGCGGGACCTCGACGCCGAGCGGCGGATCGCGTCACTCACCGGCAAGCGGCATCTGGAGCGGATCGATCGCATCGAGATTTCCATGGGGGACGATATGGCCGCGGCCCTCTCCGCCGTCCCCGTCCCACCGGATGAGCGCGACATCATCCTCTCCACCACGACGAGCACACAGGACTCCGGTCTTCTCGATGAATTGATCCCCCGCTTCCAGAAGACGACCGGCTACCGCGTCAAGACGATCGCGGTTGGCACGGGCGAGGCCCTCGCCATGGGAAAGCGGGGCGATGCGGATGTTGTGCTTGCCCATGCCCCCGCGCTGGAGAGGGAGTCCATCGAGGGCGGCTTCACGATCAACCGACGGTTGGTCATGCACAACGATTTCCTGATCATCGGTCCACCGGAGGATGCGGCCGGCGTTGGCGGCATGAAGAACGCCGCCGAGGCCCTCCGGAAGATCACCGTCGCGAAGGCACGGTTCGCGTCGCGGGGCGACAACTCCGGGACGCACTTCCGCGAGACCAACCTCTGGAAGAAGATCGGCATCACGCCGAAGGGGGATTGGTACATCGAGACGGGACAGGGGATGGGGGCCACGCTGCTCATCGCCTCGGAGAAGGGCGCCTACACGCTGAGCGATCGCGCGACGTTCCTTGCCTTGCGGAGGCGGAGCCAGCTCGTCCCCCTCGTCCAGGGGGATCCGCTTCTGCTCAACATCTACTCCGTTATGGAGGTCAACCCGGAACGGTTTCCGAAGGTCAACAACGCGGGGGCGAAAGCGTTCGCAGACTTTCTGCTCTCGGACGAGACCCAGGCCTTGATCAAAACGTACGGGGTGGAGAAGTTCGGGGAGCCGCTCTTCTTCCCCGATGCGGGGAAGAGCGAGGAGGCGCTGGGCGGATGAACCCCTGTTGCGTTCTTGAGGAACATCGTGCTGTCCGGGGAGGCCAGGCGTGGAGCTGATCTGGGAAGGAACCCGGCACGCGATCAAACTCCTCCTCGAGGGGGATCCCAAGGTCATCGCGATCACGCTTCGCTCCCTCGCGTTGTCGGGCGTGGCGACCCTTGTTGCCCTGCTCATCGGCGTTCCCCTGGGAACGGCCATCGCGCTCAACCGCTTTCCAGGCCGCAACCTGATCGTCAGCCTCGTCAACACCGGCATGGGACTCCCGCCGGTGGTCGTCGGGCTTTTCGTGAGCATCATGCTGTGGCGCAGCGGCCCCCTCGGTTTCTTCCAGCTCCTCTACACGCCATCAGCCATCGTGATCGCGCAGCTCATCATCGCCTTCCCGGTGGTCACGGGCCTGACACTGGCCGCTATCCAGCAGATCGATCCCAAGTTGCGCCTTCAACTCATGGGAATCGGGGCCTCCCGCACGCAGCTCGTCGGCCTCCTGCTCTGGGAAGCGCGGCTGCCGATGCTTGCGGCGATCATCGCCGGCTTCGGGGCCGTGATCTCCGAGGTCGGGGCTGTGATGATGGTGGGAGGGAACATCCTGGGCTACACGCGCGTGCTGACCACCGCCACGGTCCTCGAAACACGGAAGGGAAACTTCGACGTCGCCATCGCCTTGAGCATCATTCTCCTCAGGATCAGTTTCTTCATCACC
>CBDUXZ010000190.1:0-4805 GCA_965371325.1 uncultured bacterium
GCCGCGCGTGCGATCTGCACTTCGCCGGCAAGGCCCAACCCGGGATAGACGCCGCGGCCGACCACCGAGAGGTTCGAGAAGGGAGGTAGCGCGAAGGGGAGCGGCGTCAAGGAGTGCCGGGACGCAAGGTCGTACCGGAACAGATCCTGGGCCGGGGAGAACGAAAGCTCCTCAGGCGTGGGATGCGTCCCTATCAGCTCGTAACGCCCCTCCGAGAAGTGCATGAAGCTTGCTATGTGCTTTCTTACCGCGGCGAGCAGGCCCTCCGTATAACCCTCCTCCCCCCGTACCCGTGCAAGGTCGGCCGAAAGCGATACGGTCATCGCGCGATGCCCCTCCGGCGCGGAGCCCTCCTCCTTCTCGGGACTCAAATGGAACCGGAGAAGGTTGTCCTCCTCCAGCGGGCGCTCCGGATCCGCGACGAAGATCGCCTGATCCGCCATCCCCACCGGAATCGCCTCCACCTCGATTCCGAAATGGAATGAAAGATCGATGCGCGAGGGTATGCAGCCCTCGACCTTCGCCGCGTATCTTCGCGACCAGAAGCCATCACCCAGCCATTGGGCGAGGCGCTCGGGCGGCAGCGACACCAGATAGGCCTTTGCGCGGATCGCCTCCTGGCCCTCCCCGAGCACGATCTCCTCGATGCGCCGTCCACGGATGACAAACTTTCCCCCCGCCGTTTTAGTGGGATCGATCTCGTGGAAGGTGCCGTGAAGCGCCGCAAAGCGGTCACGGAAAATCTTCAGAATGCCGTCGTCGCCCCCGGGAACGGTGAACCCGCCTCCACGGAAGGCCGAGAGAGTTGCCGCCCCTTCCCATGCCGAGACGGAATCACCCACCTGGTGGCCGAGGGCGACAATCTGCGCCCGGAGAAAGGTGCCCACCCCTCCGTCGAAGCCGTAGCCGCCCGCCAGCTCCGCAATCCCGCGGTTCCGGTAGAAGGATATTTCCGAGTGGTGTCGCCGGAACGCGCGGTCGATTGCCCAGCGCTGGCGCAGGCCGCGCGGCGGAAGGTTCGATTGGGTCGCGAGGAGATGCTGAACCGCCTTGTTGATGCGATCAATCTCCTCGTAGAAACTCAGCAGCGGACCGACGTGCTGAGGAAATTCGCGGACGAGCTCGTCCTCGAGAAGTTCTTGATCCGCGTGCAGGTCGATCCGCGCGTGAGGCAGGATGACCTGATACGCGAAGGGGAGGGGGTTGATCGATTTTTTCGCGACAAGCGGCACGCCGATATCGGTGAAAACGGCGTCAACGGCTTGATGCGTGCTGAACCCGAAGAGGAAGGGGAGACGCCTGAAGAAGGCGTAGGGTCCCGAAGAAGACAACCGGCGCCCCGCTTCGTCGATCACAAGCACGCGGATGCGCTTGCGCGCAAGAAGCGAGGCGGCCACCAGCCCCGCGGGGTTTCCCCCGATTACCACGACATCATAGTGAGAGTCCGCCATCGACTCCTCCGCGATCATTGACCTGGCTCTGTCCCAGGGGGGCGTCTTTTCGGTTCATGCCCGCCGTCCCCCACGATCCCGCGCTACTCTTCCTTCTCGGAAGGGGGGTTCAGAAGGGCGCTCCCGGTAAAGCCGGCTTTCCGGATGCGGACACGACGTCCTTCTACTTCAATCCGCCCCTCGGCGAAAAACTGGATGGCCCGCGGGTAGATCCGGTGCTCCTGCTCGAGTATCCGCGCGCCGAGCGTGTCCGCCGTGTCGTCGAGCGCCACCGGAACGACGGCCTGGATCACGATGGGGCCCGTATCGCATCCCTCATCCACGATATGCACTGTGCAGCCCGAGAAACGCGCGCCGTGCTCGAGGGCCTTGCGCTGAACATCCAGCCCGGGAAACGCGGGGAGAAGCGAGGGGTGGATATTCAGAATTCTCTCGGGGAAGGCCTTGATGACGACGGGCGTGAGAAGCCGCATGAAGCCAGCCAGGCAGACGAGATCCACCTGCTGCTCCTTCAGGATTTCCACCAGGCCCGCATCGAATTCCTCCCGGGTACGAAAACGCTTCTTCTCCAGCACAATTGCCCGAACGCCGGCCTCCCTCGCCCGCGTCAGCGCATAGGCCTCGGGTTTGTCCGATATGACAACCTCGACGGATGCGTCGATCTGCCCCTGTCCGCAAGCGTCGAGAATGGCCTGAAGATTCGTTCCGCCCCCGGAAACGAGGAGACCGAGTCTCAGAATCCGCCGCCCTTCCGTGCCGGTGCTCAAAGCGGATGCCCCCCTTCCTGGAGCACGACGGTGGGCGGACCCTCGCCGGGTGCTACCTCGCCGATGACCCACATACTCTCGCCGGCCTCCTCCAGAATGGAAGTTGCTTCGCGGGCCCGGTCCGGGGAGACGATCGCAATCATGCCGATTCCGCAGTTGAAGACACGGTACATCTCGGAGGTGGCGATCCCGCCCACCCGCTCGAGATAATCGAAAATCGGCGGCCTCGGCCAGCTTTCGGTGTGAAGATGCGCGCGCGTCCCGTTCGGCATGGTCCGCGGAATGTTACCGGGGAGCCCGCCGCCGGTAATGTGCGCAAGCCCCTTCACGGGAAGCCGCGCCGTGAGTGCCTTGAGCGGGGCTGCGTAAATTCGCGTAGGGGTCAGAAGCAGCTCTCCAAGCGTGGCGGGCAGCCCGCGCGGATGGGCGTCGAGGGCCAGACGTTCGCGCTCGAGGATCACCTTGCGGGCGAGGGAGAATCCGTTTGCGTGCAGACCGCTCGAGGCCAGGCCGATGATGACGTCACCCGGCGCGACGCTCTCTCCCGTGATCATCTTCTCCCGCTCCACGACTCCGACGGCGAAGCCCGCCAGCTCGTACTCTCCCTCCGGATAGAAGCCGGGCATCTCGGCCGTCTCGCCCCCGATAAGCGCGCACCCCGCCTGCCGGCACCCTTCCGCAATCCCGACGATAACGCGGGCCCCCTTCTCCTCGTCGAGCTTTCCTGTGGCGAAATAGTCGAGGAAGAAGAGAGGCTCCGCGCCGTGGGAGGCGATGTCGTTCACGCACATGGCCACGAGATCGATGCCGATCGTATCGTGGCGGTTGGTAAGGAACGCTATCCGGAGCTTCGTGCCGACGCCGTCGGTTCCCGAAACGAGGACGGGCTCGCGGTACTTGCCGGGAGGAATCGCAAAGAGGCCGCCAAAGCTCCCGAGATCCCCAAGCACCTCGGGGCGGTATGTGCCCCGGACCGAGGTGCGGACCCGGCGTATCAAACGCTCTGCGGCGTCGATATCCACGCCCGCGTCACGGTAATCAAGGGGTTTCTTCAAGGACGCTCCCGTGCCGAAAGCCTGGTGCGGGGGTGAGCCACACCGGAGGATCCGCACAGGGAGAGACGCGGGGCCGGTGCCGGGCAAAGCGCGAAGCGCCGGGGAGGCGGGATCCCGTGGGCAACCGGGCCCCGGGGCGGTCGGCTGGCGTCAAATTACCGTGCGCCGTCCGTGAAATCAAGCAGTAAGCAGCGCAGTTTCCGCCCCCTCTCGTGGCGCCCCCGTTTCCCGGAAACCTTTCAGAGCGCTGCTCATCCAAGCCTCTAAACCGTTATCCGGTTCCCTGGTGTAAACTCCCCACGGTAGGAGAAGTAATGTTGCGTGTCTCCCGATCCCTGATCGCGTTTCTGCTCATCGCCGGCACGGGCTTCTGGGCTCTTCCGGCCTGTTCCGCGGATGAGAAGCCCGCCGCGCAGGCCTTCTCGCCGACGGAGGAATTCGTGGACCATTTCGATGATTCCCGGTACGCCGAGCTGCTCGCGGGTTTTACCCGCGAGGGAACGATTGGCGGCGTTTCGGTCATCGCGGTCGATTACGCGGCCCTCGCGGAACAGAAGGTATCGTCCGGTTCTCTCTACAGCCGCGTGCTGGCCGATTTCGCCGCCGTCAATCCCTCGGCGCTTGTCGGTGAGGAAGCGCAGAAAGCGTTCTGGATGAACGCCTACAACATTGGCGCCATCAAGATGATCGTCGATCACTGGCCCGTCGACAGTATCACGAGCCGAAAGATCAACTTCCTCGGATTACCCTGGAAGAAGGAGGTTCTCACGATAGGCGGAAAGGATTACTCCCTCGACGAGATCGAGCACGGAATTCTCCTGGGGAAGATGCGTGAGCTGCGCACGCACTGGGCCATCGTCTGTGCCTCCGTCAGCTGCCCGAACCTGCGCAGGGAGCCCTTCCGCGCCGGGCACCTCGATGCGCAGCTGGCCGAGCAGGGAAGGGCTTTCTTCAAAGACCCGCGAAAGGGCGCACGCGTCGACAGGGAGGCCGGAACCCTCCACGTGAGCAAGATCTACAAGTTCGATCAGAAAAACTTCGACACACTCGGGGGAGGGATCGGCAAAGTGGTGGCCAGCTACCTCGAGAAGCCGGAGGAGAGGGTGTGGGTCGAAAAGGGAGGGTGGGATCTCACCATTTTCGGCTACGACTGGTCAGTCAACGATGTAAGCAGGCTCGACCGCTAAGTGGCCCAGTTCATGAGTGCCGCGACGTATCGGCTGCCCAGACGTTAGCGTACTTTATGAACTGGGCCACTTAGATCGGCGTGCACGCGCCGGTCCCGCCGGCCGGGGAGAGAGCGATGGCCGCTTGCCATGCCTGTGGTTCGGCACTCGACACATCCGAACGGGTGGGCCTTCGCGCGACCTGTGAGGAGTGCGGCGCGGATCTTCATGTCTGCCTGAACTGTCGCTTCCATGACCCCCGGCTCTCGGGCGCCTGCCGGGAGCCCGAAGCGGAGCTGGTGGTCGAGAAGGATCGGTCGAACCGCTGCGACTGGTATCAGGCGGGGGGTGAGGCGCAGTCGGGGC
>CBDUXZ010000191.1:0-4802 GCA_965371325.1 uncultured bacterium
CGGTGAGACCGATCTCGTAGACGGCGCGCTCACCGCAGGTCGAGTCGCCGTAGCAATAACCGACGGCCACCTGTTCGATCTCGTCATAGGGTATGCCGGCATCCGCCAGGGCTTTTGTTCCTGCCTCCTTTGCCATGTCGGGATAGTCCCACTCCTTCGAGCCGGGCTTCTCGAACTTCGTCATGCCGACGCCGACGACATAAACCTTTCTACTCATTGGGTCTTCTCCATGCCTGCCTGGTGAGATATCGGGGCCTGATGCCGCTTCGGTGGGAGACCGCGCGTGGCCTCCCGTCTTTGTTATCGAGCTTACCTGATAGCGCGTCGCCGCCGCAACGTCCCCCCGGCGAGATGGGGGCAGGGCGGCCGCCCCGAATTTCATGACCCGATAGCGCAGGATAAACACCTATGCCCTGATCCGAAGTGCGCCGGCAGGTCGGGCGATCACGCGGGGGGGTGTGCTAGCTTCTAACCACACAGGTTGATGTTTGCTGATGGGACCGACGGCCCCTGGTGACGGCCGCGCCGGCCTCCAAAATTCGAAACGCCCCCAGTTACGGATCGTGCGGTGAAGACCCTCATTACCCGTTACCAGAACCTGCCTGGAGAGCATTGCGCCAGCTCTGCCATGAGAAGCCTGCTGAACTTTTATTGCGACCTTGATCTGCCGGAAGAAGTGATCTTCGGACTGGGATCGGGCCCTGATTGTGTTTACCTGGCCGGCGAAAAAGCGAAACCGAAAATCTCGGTTTTTGGCCGGAGCGTGACCCTTGAAACCGACATCGCCCAGGCCCTCGGTGTCGACTATGTCGAAACCACCGAAATCGACGATGGCAAAGCGTGGGAGATCGTCCGTCAGGAAGTGATGGAAGGGCGGCCCACCATGCTTGCGGGGGTCTCTTTTTATCTGGACTACCGGAAGTTCAAGGTTCACTTCCCCGGACACCGGTTCGTGCTGCTCGGCTTCGACGACGAGAAACGGATTGCCTACGTCGCCGATCGCCTGGAAGTGAAGCCCCAGGCGTGCTCCTACGGCGCCCTGGCGAAGAGCCGAAACCCACCGGTGGGGATCTCGCTTTACAATCTCTGGGGGAAGTTTCAGGGCACGGCCGTCAAACACTCATTGGAGAAGGCTTGTGCGCTGGCCCTCCGGAAGAGCGCGGATCGGATGCTTGGCCGGGATACCTCCCAAACCGATCTTCTGAAGTTCGGTATCGATGACGAATCGCTGATCACTTTCTCGGGACTCGCCGGCCTGGAGGTTCTTGGCAGGGAGGTGTTCGGGTGGCGCGAGCGCGAGGACGCCGGCGTTCTGGCATCTTCCCTGTCGCGAACCATCGAGAAGTTCGGTACCGGCGGAGGCAATTTTAGAACCTTGTACGCGGGCTTCCTGAAATGGGGCCGTGGCGTGAGGCCCGATCTGGTTCCGGAAACGCTCCCGAAGCTCGCGGCGCAATCCTCGAGATGCTGGACTGCCCTCGCGGAAACCCTGCGGGCGGCGTCGGAGGCGCCGAAGGACGCGGAACCCTGGAATCGCGCCGCGGAAGAGGTGAAGACCATCCACGCGATCGAAACGGAGCTGTTCGAAACCATCGGTGGGGCCGGGGCGGGGTAGGAAGCGGTCCCCCCGCCCCGGGGACCCCCGCCCGCCTCCCGCCTCGATGATCGGCGCCCCTCGCCGGTTCCCCTGTACTCCCGCCGGATTTCCACCCCTGAGCATTCCAAAAATACGTAGTTAATCCAAACAGTTGAAGCTTCCTCGGGGGAGCGGGCGATGGCGCCATTGACGTTTCGAGTGATCACTCATAAAGTAGTTACATGGACTATCGGGTGGATCAGCTTGCGTCTCGTGCCGGCGTCACGGTCGATACCGTGCGGTATTACCAGTCGAAGGGGCTTCTTTCCCCGCCGCGTCGCGAAGGCCGGGTGGCGCTCTACTCGCGGGAGCATCTCGACCGCCTCCGGCGCATCCGCACACTGGCCGCCCGAGGGCTTTCGCTTGCGCTGATCAAGCGTGTGCTCGGGGCCCGGCGTTCCGGGACTGATGACGAGCTGATGTCGGCCGTGATCCAGGAGGAAGAGAACGTCCGGTTCCTGAGCCGCGAGGATCTCGCCGCCGAAACGGGGGTCCCGCCGGAGCTTCTCTCGTCTATCGAGGCGGCCGGCTTGATTGAGCCTTCCGGCGTGCCGGACGGATCACCACGCTATACCGAGACCGACGTCCGCATCATCAAGGGGGGGCTCGCGCTTCTGGCGTTCGGCTTTCCGCTCGACGAGATCCTGGATCTTGCGAGATCCCACCATCACGCCATGGGCGACACCGTCGATCGCGCGATTGCGCTCTTTGATCGCTCCGTCCGCGAACCAGGCGGCAGCGCCGCCGATGACCGCGTGGCGGATGCGTTCCGGCAACTTCTTCCCGCCGTCACCGATCTCGTGGCGAACCATTTCCAGCGCCTGCTGCTGACCCACGCCCTGCGCCGCCTCGAGAACGCCGGCGATGCGAAGGGCCTGGCCGTGGCCGCGGCGCAGATTCAAGCCCGGGGGGGCGGGTCATGGAAGGGGTAGGGGGGCTCCCCGTCGGGGAGGAGAAGAAGCGCGCCGTGCGCGAAATGTTCGACCGCATTGCGCCGCGTTACGATCGTCTCAACCGCCTTCTTTCCCTCCGCCTCGATCAGCGCTGGCGCCGCGAAGCCCTGCTGGCACTGGCGCCCGGCCCCGGCGACGTCCTGCTCGATCTGGCCTGCGGGACCGGGGATTTCCTTGCGCTTTACGGGAGAAGTGGAGGACGCGCGATCGGCGTCGACTTTTCCGCGGGCATGCTTCGTGTCGCGGACAGCCGAGGCATGCCGGGGGCGCTTCTCCAGGGTGACGCATCCCGCCTTCCCCTTGCCGACGGTTCGGTCACGATCCTCACCTGCGGCTTTGCACTTCGCAACTTCGTTTCCCTCGAGGATGTGATTCGGGAGGTGGCGCGTGTTCTCGCGCCGGGGGGGCGAATCGCGCTTCTCGAAGTCGATGAGCCCCGCTCCAGCCTGCTGCGCGCCGGCCATGGCTTCTATTTCAACCGGCTCGTACCGCTGATCGGCGGCCTGCTGTCCGATCAAAGCGCGTACCGCTACCTCCCCCGATCGGTCAGCTACCTCCCGCCCGAAACGGAGCTTCTCGAGATGATTGCGTCCGCCGGATTCACGCGCGTCGCGAAGCGCCGTCTCTCCGGCGGGATCGTCCAGCTGCTCACGGCCGAAAGGAGGGGTTGAGCGTGACCCCCGATCGAACAACGCGGGAGTTGATAGGGCCGGCCCTTCTGAAGCAGGTGGCCGCCGGCGCCCGTGCCGCGCGGCGTCGGGACCGCCCCGTGCTCGTCTCTCTCATGCACCCGCTGGGGCCCGAAGCCGACCCCCTCGCACTCGCCGCCGCGATGAACGCTCGCATGGCGCCCTTCTTTATCTGGTCGCGTGCCGTCTTCCGCTATTTCGCCCTCGGAGCCGCCGTCACTTTCAGCGTCGATCACCGGGGCGCGCTTCTTCATGACCCCGACGGGCGAACATTCTCCTTCGATCCCGGGGAGGGCTCACGCTTCGCGGCGGCCACGGCGGCCTGCGGCTGGATCTTCGAGGGTGCCCTTTGCGCTTCAAAGATCCGGCTCGCAAGGCCTCGCTTCGTCGGCGGCTTCTCATTCGATCCCGAGACCGGCGGCGACGCTTTGCTGCCCGCCGCACGTCTCTGGTTGCCGCGCATCGCCTTCGCGGGACAGGGGAAGCGGACGATCGCAACCCTTTCCGCGCTGGTTCACCCGGACGACGATCCGGACGCTTTGACCGCCGCCCTGCTCGGCGAGGTGGATGCTTTTCGGGACGGGACCGCGGCGCGCGAGCGCGAGGCCCCGACCGATACCCGCATCGCGGTCGACCCGGTGCCCGCTGCCTGGAAGCGGCTCGTCGCGCTGGCCCGGCGGCGCATCGGTGCGGGGGAATTCGAGAAGGTGGTGCTCACCCGGCGCTTCCGGCTGACCGGACCCCGCCCCTTCGACATCCCCTCGCTTCACGCACGCCTCTCGGCGCGTTTTCCCTCCTCCTTCGTCCTTGCCCTGGGCCAGGGGGCCGACGCCTTTTTGGCTGCCACGCCGGAGTTGCTCGTGCGAAAGAGCGGCCGGCGCGTCTATTCAGGCTCGCTGGCCGGATCGATGGCGCGCGGGCGGACACCGTTGGCCGATCGCCGGCTCGCGCAGGCTCTTCTCGAGAGCAAGAAGGAGCAGGGTGAGCATGCCATCGTGCTGCGCGCGATCCGGCAGGTGCTTGCCCCACGCTGCCGCGAGATCGAATCGCCGAATGCTCCCTCCCTCGTCCGGCTTGAGAACGTCCACCATCTCTACACGCCCGTAACGGGCCTGCTTCACCGTCCCGAGAGCGTTCTCTCCCTTGTCGAAGCGCTGCACCCGACACCGGCCGTCAGCGGCTATCCGCGCGATCCGGCGCTGGGAATGATTCGCGAGGTCGAGAACTTCGACCGGGGCTGGTATGCCGGCCCGGTCGGCTGGCTCGACGCGGCGGGCGACGGGGAGTTCGCCGTCGCCATCCGTTCGGGGCGAGTTCGCGGAAGGGAGGCGGATCTGTACGCGGGCGCCGGCCTCGTTCAGGACTCCGAGCCCGAGGCCGAGCTGAATGAAACGCGGGCAAAGCTCCGCGCCCTCCTCGACGATCTTCTGGAGCTGTGATGGAAGGGACGGAAATCCTGATGGCAGCTCTGGCGCGCGGCCTTGCGGAGGCGGGGATCGAACACGCGTGCATCTCGCCCGGCTC
>CBDUXZ010000192.1:0-4788 GCA_965371325.1 uncultured bacterium
CGACCTGGATGATCCCGACGAAGCGGATCTGGCACATTTCAGCCTGAAGGAAATCGGGAAACGGGCAAGTCAGATGGCCGAGAAACGGATCATCAAAAGGGTGCTCCATCAGACGAGATGGAACCGTAAAGAGACCGCCGAAATCCTTCAGATCAGCTACAAGGCGCTCTTATACAAGATGAAGGAGAGCGGGCTGACCGAGATGTCCTGATGCGCGGATCAGAAAGGTTGCACAGGGTGGCGTTCCAGCAGGTGTTGTCCGTCAAGAGTGTCGTCCAGGATGTCGATAGGAACGACACAATCATGTGACGAATAAAGGGGGGCCGGGTTGCGCCATGGAAGAAACAACGGCAAGGGGGGGTGCGCAGGATCCGGTGTGGAAGAGCATGCTTGATGACGAAACCAAAGTACTCAGGAATCGTATTTTCGATTATCTCTTCGACCTCGAAGTGAAGAAGGCGACCCGCTACCAGTACTTTCTCGCCGTTATTTTCCTGGAGATTGACTTCAGGATGGAAACGACGGCCGGGGACCACGGTGCGGAGCGTGAGCAGCTCAAGGTGCTCGCGGATCTTCTTCGGGACGAGCTTCGTTCCACGGACATTATCGGCAGGGATTCGGATGGACGTTTCTCAGTTCTCCTCCATCATGCTGATGAGGTGAATACGAACCGGATAGGGGAGCGGCTGCGGCGTCGGATTGCCGACTACGTTTTCGTGGAAGGAGACCAGGGCCACAAGACGGTCAGCATCGGAGGGGCGTGCTTCCCCGGAAGCGGCAACTACCCCGACGATCTCCGGCTCGAAGCCCTCAAGATGATGGAAAGGGCGAAGCTGGAGGGGGGGAACAAGGTCTACACGGCTTCGTGACGCTTGCAGGAATGGCAGGATCTCTCGAGGGGGAGGGAGAGGATGAAAAAGCTTTTTGCGTGGAGTCTGGCCGTCGTGCTTCTGGCCGGTGCAGCCGGCTGTCAGTATTTCCGGAGTGAACAGCCGCTGCCCCGGTCGGCGACGACGGTCCCGGGTGAATATCTGGTCGGACCTTCGGACATCCTTGGAATATCGGTCTGGAGACAGCCGGATCTGTCCATGGGGGGGGTTCCGGTTCGTCCCGACGGAAAGATCTCGCTTCCCCTGATCGGGGATATCGAAGTGGCGGGCCTGACCGCTCTCGAGATCAACGAGGTGATGACCGAGCGCTTCAAGGAATACGTGACCGATCCCCAGGTCACGATCATTGTTGTTCAGGTGAACTATCCGGTGATTTTCATCATCGGGGAGGTGAACCGGCCGGGTCCGATCCCTATTCGGCAGAACACGACGATGTTGCAGGCGATCTCCATCGCGGGAGGGTTCACGACTTTTGCCGACAGGGACGACATCCACATTGTCAGACGAGAGGGCGAGAAGAACTACCGTATTCCGTTCGACTACGAGGATGCGATCAAGGCGAAGGAGGGGAACGAGGACCTCTACGTCAGGGCCGGTGACGTTATCGTGGTCGAGGATTGAGGCGTCGGTGGGGTGGTGAAACGGGTGGGGAGACCGCTGTGGACGGCGTGAAACGAGAAAATTCCGGAGGCCGGTTCCTGGGAAAGGGGCTCGCGTGCCTGGCGGCCGCCTTCAGCCTGGGCGTTTTCCTTCCCGAGGAGGCGTGGGGGATCGATCGGATAGCCGTGATCTACGGCCTTAAGGAGTACGTCGAGTACAGCGACAACCTCTTCAACCTTTCCGAAGGAGATGATGAGGGCGAGAAGATCGACGACATTGCAGTCAATACGGCCCCCGACCTCTCGATCCTGTACGACGATGGCGAAACGCGGTGGCTTGCTCGGGGAAACTTCAGGCGGGAGAGTTTTCCCGACAACCGCGAGGCGAGCGGAAATTTCTGGGGGGTTTCCGGGGAGTTCTCGAGAGCGCTGAACGATCGGGCCACCTTCTCGCTGATTGGCGCATTCAACAGCGACTCATCGCTGGTGCCGGGCAGGGTGCTTTCTGAACCGGGCCAGCGGGCTGTCATCCTCCCGGTAAGGGGGGAGACATCGGAGGGGACGTTCTGGTCTCCCACGCTGACGGTTTTCTGGTCGAAACGTTTGAGCACCACCCTTAGTTATGAGGACAACCGGAGCTTCGCGTCGTCCGGCCAGAATTCAGCCGACCGGACGATTTCCCTCAGCAGCGCGTACGCCCTGACGCGGCGGACGACACTCAAGGGCTTTCTGCTTGCGACTGCGAACCGCAACCGCGGCCAGGCGTTTAGCGACAGGGGGGACGTGAACACCTTCGTTGCCCGGTTCGGCTTCGTGCGCGTCCTCAACCGCAGGCTCACGCTCGACTTTTCGGCAGGGCCGCGGTGGACGAAGACCATCAATCTGCCGGACAAAGTGACCCTGCTCAGGAACACCATCGTTCAGGAGGTCGTTGATCCGGTGTTTGGCCTGACGCAGCCCGCATTCCTGAAGGAGCCAGGGCGGAAAGTGGATGATCTGTCGGTTGGGCTGTCGCTGAATCTCCTGGTCTCGTACCAGGTCAATTCAAAAACCTTCATAAGCCTGCTTGTTGCGCAGGGGATGACAACTGGGCAGGGCATCGGGGGTACGCAGGAAACCCGGGACGCCACGCTCAACCTAACGAGAGTCCTGAGCCCGAACTGGTCCGCCAGCTTGAGGGCCGCCGTCACGACGCGAGAATCGGTGCCGAATGAATTCGCAATCCTGGTGACGAAAGATCCGAAAACGGGGGAAATTCTGGCTCTCGATAGAAAGACCTTCGACATAGACGATCGCGCCAAGCAGCGGCAAATTACCCTCGTGCCGAGGCTGAACTACCGTATCAATCAATGGATGACCGCTTACGCCTCGTGGAACTGGACGGAGCTCAAGCAGGAGTTCCAGGGGTCTCGCACCCGGCTGAACCGCGTGCAGTTGGGCCTCCATTTCCGACGGGACGCTTTTTATTGAGCAGCCTGGCCGTCAGGGCCGGCGCTATTAGGGCGGGGAGAACATGAATCAGAGGCCGGCGGAAACCACGATCACCGCTCAGTCGATCATCAATATCCTCATGCGGCGCAAGTGGTTGATCATAGCTCCTTTCCTCATCATCGTCCCGTTGGTGACCGTCCATGCTTTCCGTCTGGCCGACATCTTTGAATCGAGCGCAACCATCCTCATTACTCCGCAGAAAGTGCCGGTGGACTACGTCCGTCCGACCGTGACGACCAACATCGGCGACAGGGTGGACATCATCATCAAGCAGATGCTGAGCTACGACCGCCTGAATCAGCTTGTCGACGAGTTCAATCTTTATTCCGAGCTCGTGAACTCGAATACCCGGGAGGAGATCTTCTTCAAGATGATGCGCAACATCAGGATCACACCGGAGGAGAGTCTGACGCGTCCCGGTGAGAGGCGCGCATCCGGCGAGGCCCACGTGGTGGACTCTTTCAAGATCACATACCGGGGGAAGTCGCCCCGAATTGTCGCGGCTGTCGCGAACAAGCTCGCGTCGATTTTCATCGAGGCGAACCTGCGGGAGCGGGAGCAGCTGGCGGTGGGGACCAGCGACTTCCTTAACAAGGAGCTCGAGCAGTCCAAGACCATTCTGACCCGGCAGGAAGCACGGGTCGCGGACTACAAGCAAAAGTTTCGTGGCCAGCTCCCCTCCGAGCTTAATGCCAACCTGAACAAGCTCGAGAGGCTCCAGAGCACGCTCTCGACGATCTCTGCGACCATCAGCGCCGAGGAGGACCGCCGCATTACTCTCGAGAAGACGCTCTCGGAGCTCGAGTCGTCCTCGGCCCAGGATGATCCGTTCCAGCGGCTTCTGGAACTCGAGTCGCGGGTGGCTGCGATGCAGGCCGCGGGTCTTACCGAGAAGCACCCCGATCTCGCGGCGGCGCTGCGGGAGAATACAATCATTCAGGAGCGGATCGCACGGGACCGCGCAAATCCGGATCAGGCCTCGTTGTTCAACCCGAGCACGCTGCAAACCCGCCAGGATCTGACCACATCGAAACTCCGCGCCGAGTCGCTGAGGGTGCAGGAGATAAAGCTCAAGGATCTGATCACGAATGTGGAGCATCGCGTTTCGGAGACGCCCAAGCGCCAGGAGGAGCTGAACACGATTGAGCGCGATCTCACGATGATGCAGAGGCAGTATGAGGAGCTTCTGATCAAGATGCAGAACGCCCGCATGGCGGAGAACCTCGAACGGAAACAGAAGGGAGAACAGTTCAGGGTTCTGAACACGGCCCAAATTCCAACCCGGCCGATAGAACCCAATCGATCCCAGATTATTCTCTTCGGCACTTTCCTGAGCCTGATGTTCGGGATGGGCCTGGGCGTGCTTGTGGAAATTTCAGACCATTCCGTTCGCGGGTCCGCCGAGGCGCAGAACTACTTCGGCCTGCCGGTTCTCGCAACGATACCGAACGTGGTGCTCGACTCGGAGAAAGCGCGGCGAGCCGCGCTTCAGCGATCGATGGTCATCGCTGGATCTGTCGTTGTGGCGCTGCTGGGAGGGTCGATCGTCATTCTGCTGACCCTGAGAATGGTTCAGACCGGATAGCAAGGCTGGAAAAGACGATATGTACGAAACTTTCTACAGACTGAACGCGCGGCCCTTCAACGTCACGCCCGACCCTCGCTTTCTCTTTCTGAGCGAAAGCCACAAGGAGGCGTTGGCGAATCTCCTCTACGGCATTCAGGAGCGGAAGGGTTTTGTCCTGCTGACCGGCGAGGTGGGGACCGGGAAAACGACGCTTCTCCACACTCTTCTCGGCAGGCTCGAG
>CBDUXZ010000193.1:0-4783 GCA_965371325.1 uncultured bacterium
CATTGACTGGACCACGTCCTCGATGAAATAGGGGTTTCCGCCCGTCCGGCCCGTGATGTGGGCCGCGAGCCCTTTCAGCGAGGCGTCGTCGCCCAGCATCTGCTGCAGGAGATCCTTGATTGCGGCGTTGCTCAAAGGCTGCAGGGGGATCTGCTGGTAGTAGCTCTTCTTCATCCAGTCGGCGTGGTACTCGGGGCGGAAGTTGACGATCACCAGGCCCCGGGTTCCGGGGAGCGCGTCGATCATCGCCTCGAGGAATGCCTCGCTCCCGCCGTCAATCCAGTGCAGATCCTCTAGAAGCATCAGACCCGGATCGCGCGCGCTTTCGGCATGGATAAGCCGCCTCACCACGCCGAAAAGCTGGCGCTGGCGTCCCTCCGGGTCGAGGTTTGGACCCGTGAGATTGGGGTCGGGCACACCGAGGAAATCGAAGATGAGGGGAAGCGCCTCCTTGAACTGCTCGTCGAGCAGAAGCAGCTTGCCGGCAATCTTTTCGCGAACCGTCTTGTCGGGCTCCTGCTCGGTGATTCCGAAATAGCTCCGCAGCATCTGGAGGACGGGATAGAAGGGAATCGACTTGCCGTGGGCGACGCCGTGGGCCTGGTTTATCGTCATCCCCCTCGCCCGGCACTTCTCGATAAACTCAAAGCAGAGCCGGCTCTTTCCGAGCCCTGCATCCGCCACGACGCCGATGACCTGCGCTCCGCCCTCGAGAGATCGCGCAAGCGCTCTTTCCAGAATATCCATCTCCTCGTCGCGGCCGACGAAGGGAGAAAGACCGCGGGCGCGGGACATGTCGAGGCGTGTCCGCATCTCGCCGACGCCCTCGAGCTCGTGCACGTGAACGTCTCCGCGCACCCCCTTGATCTCGAAGGGTCCGAGGTCGCGCATACGAAAGAATCCGCCGACAATCTTCGCCGTGTTGTCCGAGAGGTAAATCTTCCCCGGATCGGCGAGCTGCTCGAGACGCGCGGCCAGCCCGACCGTATGCCCCTGGGCGGTGTAGTCCATGCGCAGATCATCGCCGATTTTTCCCACGACGACTTCACCCGAGTTCAGTCCCATGCGGACGGCGAAGGTGAGTCCCTGCCGGCGCTTCAGCTTCTCGGCGTAGCGCCGTAGCTCGTCCCTCAAATGAAGCACGGTGTAGCAGGCGCGCTGGGCGTGATCCTCGTGGGTGATCGGCGCGCCGAAGAGCGCCATGATGCCGTCGCCGGTGTACTGGTTGATCGTTCCCTCGAAGCGGTGCACGCCGTCGGCGAGAATTTCGAAGAAGTGATTGAGAATCTTGTGCCACTCCTCGGCGTCGACCTGCTCGGCGAGATCCATGGATCCCTTCACGTCGGCGAAGAGGACGGTGACCTGCTTGCGCTCGCCTTCGAGTGCGCTCTTGGAGGTGAGAATTTTTTCCGCAAGGTGTTTGGGGGTGTAGTCACTGGGAAGGCGATCCTGGGAGGGCGAGGCTCCTTTTGAGGATCCTTCTCGGGCCGAGCCGTCTCTTTCGATGCCGTGCGGCGCACCCGCCGCCTGACCGCACTCATCGCAGAACTTCGCGGCGGGTCGGAGCTCGGTACCGCAGTTCGCGCAGGTCTGTCGCAGCGGGGTCGCGCACTCCTCGCAAAACCTCGCGCGATCGCGGTTCTCGTGGCCGCAGGATGAGCAATTCATGCACCGAGCTCCTTGGCAATGCGTTGGGCTTTAATGGGTGCATCCATTTCGATGTACAGGCGGTACGCTTCCCGCAGCGCTTGCTCCCGCGCCCCCTCATCTCCCGTCAAGGCGGCCAGCCCGGCCCGCGCCTCTTCGATGAAGGGCGACCAGTAGATGGCCCCGGTCTCCTCCACGAGCCGAGTTGCTTCGGAAAGAGCGGACCCCACCACTTCCCGATCCACCGGGCCCTCGATGGCGAGGAGCGCCCGGGCCATCGAGATGCGCCCGGCGCATTCAAAGGTCTTGTTCCCGCGCTCCTTCGAGAGCCTCACCGCCTCCTCCGCCACCTGGAGGGCCTTCTCGGTTTCCCCGAGCGGGACGTAGGCTTCCGAGAGGTAAGCAAGCACGCGCGCCTCCACGAAGCGGCCGGCCCGGTGCGTGCGCGACATTTCGAGCGTCTTTTCCAGGACTTCCCTCGCCTCCTTCCACTCCTGGCGGATAAGGTGAGCGATGCCCAGGCTCCAGCGCGCGGTCACGAGCGACAGGGCGCTGCCGGTTTTGTCTGCGAGCTCGACGGCTGCCCGAGCGGCGTCCAGCGTGCCCTCGGGATCGCCCGTCAGGTATGCGATCATATTGTAGGTGCCGCGGACCCACCCCGTGATCTCCATCTGCCCGTGCTCTTCCGCGAGGTCCAGGCATTGCTGGTGGAGATCTCTCGCCTCGCGGATGCGACCGAGGTACGTCAAGGTGAATGTACCGAGGAACATGGTCTGGATGAAGGGACTGATGCCCATGATATCCGTCCCGAGGGTCGGATCCTCCGGCGGTTGCGCCAGTGTTTCCTCGGCTAAAGCCCACCCCTCTCGCATGTTGCCGATTGAAAGATGCGCGTAGACCCGCCCGGACATGACGGTGAGCTTCAGTCCCGGATCGCCCGTCTCCTCGGCCACCCGAAGGGTCTCCGGCGAATCCCTCGTGAGTTGCTCTGTCTCGCCTGACGTCGCGTTTACCGTGTCCCGCAGTTGCATCAGCATCGCAAGGGCGTGCAGGTTGTTCATCTTTCTCGCCATGGCGGCGCCTTCATTAAAGACCTGCGCGAACTCCTCGGGGTCAAGACCCATCCGGAAGCCGAAACCGAGAATCTGAATACGGGCCATCAGGCCCAACCCGTTGATCTCAGGCGACTCCGGAAGATCCGCCAGGAGGCTCCGCACGCTTCGCCAGTGACGAATGGCTTCCGTCGGATCTCGGATGCCCGCCCACTCGGCCGCGCGCTGGTGCCACTGCGCCGCTTTGAGTGCCTCGCCGGCGCTCTCGAAATGATGCGCGATGAGCGCCGCCCGCTCATCCAGCTTGTCGGGATAGAGTTCCACGAGGGCGCGGCCCACTTCGCCATGCACCCGCGCCCGGCGATCCACCAGCTGAGACCCGTAAGCCACCTCCTGTGTGAGCGGATGCCTGAAGGCATATTCCAGTTCCGGATAAAGCGCTTCCTCGTAAATATACTCAGCGCTCGTGAGAGCGCGCAGGGCTTCGCCGAGATCCAGATCCGGAAGATCCGACACCCTTTTGAGGACGGGTTCGGAAAACTCCTTGCCGATGACCGCGCAGGTTTGCAGAACCTGCTTGTCCCGCTCGGCGAGCCGGTCGACGCGTGCGCCCAGGACCGCCTGAACGCTGGCGGGAATGGCGACGTCTTTGACGGGACCGACGAGCCGGTAGGCCCCCTTGCCCCCCTCGAGGCTGCCGGCCTCTTCAAGAGATCGGATGACCTCTTCGATGAAGAAGGGGTTGCCCGCGGTGCGCTCTCGGATCCGGTCGGCCAGATCCCCAAGGGATGGGTGCTTGCCGAGCAGGTGTTCGAGAAGCTCCGAGATCTCCTTCGGCCCGAGCGGGAGGAGCGCTAGCTGCTGGTAATACGACTTCTGCAGCCAGCGCGGCTGGTATTCGGGGCGAAAGTTCACCATAAGGAGGGTCCGCGTGCCCGGCAGCGCTTCGAGGAGCTGCTCGAGAAAAACTTCGCTGCCGCCATCTATCCAGTGAAGATCCTCGATGAGAATCAGCCCCGGCTCCACCCGGTTGCGCGCGTGGAGTATGCGCCGCGTGAGGGCGAAGAGCTGCCGCTGGCGCGCGTCCGGGTCCATCTTCGGCGCCGGATCGTCGGGATCGGCAATGCCGAGAAACTCGAAGAGCACGGGGAGCGCCTCGATGAGATCCTTGTCGAGCAGAAGAAGGGTGCCGGCGATCTTCTTTCGGGCGTCGTCATCACGGTCGTGCTCCGTGACGCCGAAGAAGCCACGCAGAAACTCGAGAACGGGGATGAAGGGAATGGACTTGCCGTGGGCCACGCAGTGGGCCTCCCGGATGCGCAGTCCCTTCGCCTTGCACTTCTCGATGAACTCGTAGCATAGGCGGCTCTTTCCGGTGCCGGCGTCCGCCACCACGCCTATTGCCTGCGCGTTTCCTTCGAGCACGCTCTCGAGGGCCCGGTCGAGGGTCGCCATCTCGCCCGCGCGCCCAACGAACTGAGAGAGCCCCCGCGCGCGGGAGACGTCGAGCCGGGTGCGCATCTCCCCGAGGCCTTCCAGCTCATGGACCCGCAGCGGTTCCCGCACGCCTTTCAGCTCGAACTCGCCCAGGTCGCGGAGCTTGAAGAAGCCCGATACAAGATTTGCGGTGTTCTGCGAGACGTAGGCCTTCCCGGAATCGGAAAGCTGCTCGAGCCGCGAAGCCAGTCCCACCGTGTGCCCCTGGGCGGTGTAGTCCATGCGCAGGTCGTCGCCGATCTTGCCGACGACCACTTCGCCGGAATTGAGCCCCATGCGAACGGCAAAGTTGAGCCCCTTTGTCCTTTTCAGCGCCTCCGAGTATTCCCGGAGCTTGTCGCTGAGCTGGAGCGCCGCGTAGCAAGCCCGGTTCGCATGATCCTCGTGGGTGATGGGCGCGCCGAAGAGCGCCATGATCCCGTCGCCCGTGTACTGGTTGACGGTCCCCTCGAAGCGATGAACGCCGTCCGCAAGAATTTCGAAGAACTTGTTGAGAATGCGGTGCCACTCTTCGGGATCGACCTGCTCCGCAAGATCCATGGATCCCTTCACGTCGGCGAAGAGCACGGTGACCTGCTTGCGCTCGC
>CBDUXZ010000194.1:0-4774 GCA_965371325.1 uncultured bacterium
CTGTCGTTGTACGTCCACCTCCCGTTCTGCGGAACCCCCTGTACGTTTTGCGCCTGCAACGTCATCTGGACTCACAAACGGGACAGGGACGCCTGGTACGTCGATCTGGTCGCGCAGGAGATGGAACGGGTAAGCGCGCGCCTGTCACCCGGTCGAAAGGCCGTCCAGCTTCACTGGGGGGGCGGGACGCCCACCCACACGCCCGCCCCGGTGCTGGCGCGTCTCGTGGCGTCGCTCAAGGCAAACTTCGACTTCGCGGACGACATCGAAATGGGCATCGAGCTGAACCCCCGGGAGATCGATCCGGATCATCTCGAAGTGCTGCAGGGCTGCGGCTTCAATCGAGCAAGCATGGGCGTGCAGGACCTCGATCAGCAGGTGCAGGCGGCGGTGCACCGGGTCCAGACGAAGGATCAGACCAAGGCTGTGCTCGAGGAGTGCCGCGAGCGCGGGTTCAGGAGCATCAACATGGATCTGATCTACGGGCTCCCCCACCAGACGAAGGAGAGCTTCGCGCGCACCGTCCGGGAGATCGCCCGCCTGGGACCCGATCGCATCGCGCTTTTCAATTTCGCATACCTGCCGCGGATGTTCCGCCATCACAAGGCGATCGATCCCGAAACGCTCCCCTCGCCGGATACGAAGCTCGATATCCTCGAGCTTGCCATCGAGGGGTTCACGCAGGCCGGATACGTCTATATCGGCATGGATCACTTCGCTCGTCCCGATGACGAGCTTGCCATCGCGATGCGCGAGCGCACGCTCACACGGAATTTCCAGGGCTACTCCACCAAGCTTGGATGCGATATTCTCGCCTTCGGGGTTTCGTCTATCAGCGAGGTGGGACGGTGCTACGCGCAGAACCATAAGGCAATGGAGCCCTACGAGGGGCGCGTGTCGAGAAACGAGACCCCGACGGAGCGGGGAATCCTGCTTGGCGACGACGACATCATCCGGCGGGATGTCATCCGGCGCCTCATGAGTCACTTCACGGTCTTGAAGTCGGAGATCGCCTCCCTCTACAGCCTCGATTTCGATGATTACTTCGCCGGAAGCCTGCGGGCCCTCGAAGGGATGGCCGCCGATGACCTCGTCGAGCTGGCCGCGGACCGGATCACCATCCGCCCCCTTGGACGCCTGCTTGTGAGAAACATCGCGATGGCCTTCGACGCACATCTCAAGTCGAGCCAGGGGAGCTTCTCGAGGACGGTGTGAAACGGCTATGAACGAGGGAGACCGAACTGCCGTCCTTCTGTTCAACTATGGAGGTCCGGGCTCCCTCGCCGACGTACGCCCATTTCTCCAGAGCATCTTCTCCGACCCCTTCATCCTTGATCTACCGCCGGTGATGGCGCCCCTGAGACGGCCCCTCGCGTGGCTCATCGCGGGCCTTCGCGCCCGTGCGTCCCGCGAATGCTACAGCGCCATCGGGGGGCGCTCGCCGCTGAACGCCGAGACCGATCGGCAGGCCCGCGCGCTGGCACAGGCGCTGGCGCGGGACGGCGACTTCCTCGTGCTGCCGGCCATGCGCTACTGCCCGCCGCGGACGGATGCGGCCCTCGCGCAGGCGCTGGCAGCGGGGGCGACGCGTTTTGTCCTGCTGCCCCTCTATCCCCACTACTCTCGAACGACAACCGAATCTTCGCTCCACGATTTCCGCCGCGCGGCACGGGAGGCGGGCGCCGGGCACCTGCCGGCCCACGTTGTTCGGGGCTACCACGATCATCCCGGCTTCATCGATGCGGTCGCGCAGACGATTGCGACGGAGCTGGAAAAGCTGGAGGGCCCGGCACGGGATTGCGCCACGCTCCTCTTCTCGGCCCACGGGTTGCCAATGAAGGTCATCGCGCGCGGGGATCCCTACCAGCGGGAGGTCGAGGAGAGCGTGCGCCTGGTGGTCGAGCGCCTCGGTTTTGAAGGACCGATCCGGCTTTCGTACCAGAGCAAGGTAGGCCCCATAAAATGGCTCGAGCCCACCACGGAGAAGGTCCTTCAGGAGCTGTCGCGTAACCCGCAGGGACCGGTGCTGGTCTATCCGATCGCGTTCGTCAGCGAGCATCAGGAGACGCTCTACGAGCTCGACATCCTCTATGGCAACCCCGCCCGGGCGGCGGGGATGGATTACCGGCGACTTCCGGCGGCGGGTTGTTCGCCGGCGTTTATCCAGTGTCTGCGGGATGTTACGCTTGGGGCGCTGGACGCGCCCCCGGCTGGGAAGGGGCCATGAGCACTCCCGATCAGCATGTCGGGTTCGCCGTCGTGGGCGGCGGCGTAAGCGGGCTCACCTGCGGCTTTCGGCTGAAGCAGGCGGGCCGGTCGGTCCGCCTGCTCGAGCGCGCACACCGTCCCGGGGGCTGCGTGAAAACGCTCCGGAAGGACGGCTGGACCTTCGAGCTGGGGCCGAACACGATTACGGACGCAACGGGCGCCATCGCCCGCCTCTGCGAGGGGCTGGGAATTGGCGCGCGGCTCAGGGAGGCACGGCGCGAGGCGGACCGACGTTTCATCTACAAGGCGGCACGCGGCGCAAGGGAGACGGGGGGGCGTGGCAACCTGGTCCTCCTCCCCCTTTCGCCTCCCGCCTTCTTCACCTCGAACATCCTGCCGCTCCGCGCCAAGCTTCGCCTCTTCCTCGAGCCATTCATCCCGCCCCGACGCGCGAGCGCCGAGGAATCGGTGGGAGACTTCGTGCGCCGCCGCCTGGGGCAACCCTGGCTGGATTACCTCGTCGGCCCGTTTGTCTCGGGGGTCTACGCGGGTGATCCGGAAAAACTCTCGCTGCGATGGGCCGTGAAGACTATCCACGGCATCGAGCAGGCCCACGGCAGTCTCATCCGGGGCGCGATCGCGCGACGGAAGGGGCCCGCCCCCAAGGGCAGGCTGATCTCCTTCCCCGAAGGGCTCGAGGAGCTCACCGGGGCGCTGTCGGCCGCGTTAGGCGAGGATCTTCAGCTTGAAACGGAAGTGAGGGCGCTCGATCGCTCCTCCGAGGGGTTTGTTCTGCACACCCGGGCGGCGGACGGAAGCGAGGCCCGCCTCCATGCCCGCGAGATCGTTCTGGCCGTCCCCGCGGATGCGGCCGGGCGTCTTCTCTCCGGCCTTGCGCCAGGCCGGGGCGACGCGCTGGAGGAAATCCCCTACTCGCCTGTCGTCAGCGTCGCCCTCGGCTTCCAGGACGCCGATCTGGCGTCCCGTGTGAACGGTTTCGGCTTTCTTGTGCCCCGTGTGGAGGGTCTGGGCCTTCTCGGTTGCCTTTTCTCCTCGTCGATCTTCGAGAATCGGGCGCCGCCGGGCGCGGTCGGCTTGACGGCCCTCGTGGGAGGCGCCACGGCGCCGGAGGCGCTCGCGATGGAAGAGGAGGACCTCATGGCGATGGTTCTGCGCGAGCTGAGCAAGGCCCTGGGGCCGCTGCCGGATCCGGTATTCCGGCACGTGGCGCGCTGGCCCCGGGCAATCCCGCAATACAACCTGGGCCACGGCCGCTTCGTTGCATTGGCACATTCATTGCAACAGGAATTCCCAGGTCTGCACGTCGCGGGAAACATCCTGCACGGGATTTCGCTCTCGGACTGCATTCAGAACGCGGAGCAGCTCTGCGCGTCGCTCCTCGGCCGGCCGGCCCCGGGGCAGAATCACCGGGAGGGACAAGCGCCTCAGAGAGAGGCCGGGTCATCGGGAAACGCCCCCGCGGCAGAGGAAACGGGGCTGCTTTGACACCCCTCTCCGGGTTTGCTAGTTTTTCGCTACCGGGCTTATTTTACTAGTAAAATCAGTGTCTTCGGGAGATTGAGCGCCATGAAACTCGCCGTCGGAATGACCGTGGTCGCCCTTGCGCTGGCCTTCTTCATCTTCACCACCTTCAGCGACAAAAAATCGAACGCCTTCCTCTACTACTACACGGTGGGGGAAGCCCTCGCGAACCCGGAGGAAATCGGCGATGCCCACGTCCGCATCGGGGGGCGGGTCGTGCCCGGGACAATCACGCGCAAGCCGGCCGAGAAACAGGTCATCTTCACCATGGCGGACGAGAAGGAGAAGGGCCGCAAGCTCGACGTGATCTTCAACTCGAGCATCACACCAGACACCTTCAAGGACGAGTCCGAGGTGCTCGTGGAGGGGAAGTTCGCGTCGAACGGCACTTTCGAGGCCGAAACACTGTTCGCCAAATGCCCTTCGCGGTATGAGTCCGAGGGCTACCCGAACAACGCGCCCCTCCAGCCCATGCCCGCCGCCGAGCCCTCCTCGCGCTGACCCGGGCCCCACAGGCCGCTGCGAGCGGTCCACGCTTTCGGGGAGGGCGCCCCCCGAACCCAAGCTTCGCCGGGCCGGCGTGAAGGCAAAGCGCGCCCATCGAGCGTCTGACCGACATGGCCGAGCTGGGTTTCTACACGCTGGTGATCACTTTCGTGCTGGCAATCTACGCCTGCGGCGCCTCGGTGATCGGGCAACGCATGGGCCTTGAGGGCCTCGTGGTAAGCGGCCGCCGCAGCGTTTATGCAATCTGCGCCTTCCTGACCCTGGCGATCGTGATCCTCTTCTACGCTTTCGCAGTGCACGACTTCACCTTCAAGTTCGTCGCGGATCATTCGAACAAGGCCCTGACCTGGTACTTCGCCATCAGCGCTCTCTGGTCGGGGCAACAGGGGTCGCTTCTTTTCTGGGTCTGGATCCTCTCGATGTACTCGGCCCTGGTGGCCTACTGGAACCGGGACCGGTACCGGGATCTGATGCCCCACACGCTGGCGGTTCTTTCCATTATCATCCTCTTCTTCGT
>CBDUXZ010000195.1:0-4767 GCA_965371325.1 uncultured bacterium
AGACGAGAATGCCAAGCAGACCCGTGCAGAAGATGGCTGTGTTCATGACGACCTCCTTGCGAGGGATGGAAAAGTTCGCGCCCGGGGATGGCCCGTCACACTATGGCGATAGCCGGCCCATGAGCCGGGGGAACGGAATGGTTTCGCGCACGTGGTGCAGGCCGCAGATCCAGGCGAGGGTGCGCTCGATGCCCAGGCCAAATCCCGCGTGGGGCACGCTCCCGTAACGGCGCAGGTCGAGGTACCACCCAAATGCCTCCGGCGGAAGCTGGTGCTCCCGGAGGCGCGTTTCGAGGTCGGTAATGTCGTCCTCGCGCTGGCCCCCGCCGATGATCTCCCCGTAACCTTCCGGCGCCAGCATGTCCACGCAGAGTGCGAGGCGGTCGTCTTCGGGATCGCGCTTCATGTAGAAAGCCTTGCACCGGACGGGGTACCGATGGATCAGGACGGGCCTGTCGAACTGTTTCGAGAGGACCGTTTCCTCATCCGCCCCGAAGTCTTCCCCGAAGGGGAGCTTCGTTCCCGCCTTTGCGAGTCTCTCGAGCGCCTCCTTGTAGGAGATGCGGGGGAAGGGGGCGGCGCAGCGCTCCAGTGCGGCGAGGTCGCGCTCGAGAAAGGACAGATCCTTCACGTGCTTCTCGAGCACCTTTGCGACCAGATGAACAACGAAGTCCTCGGCGAGATCCATGTTCGCGTCAAGGTCATTCCAGGCGACCTCGGGTTCGATCATCCAGAACTCAGTGAGGTGGCGCCTGGTCTTGCTTTTCTCCGCGCGGAAGGTCGGACCGAAGCAATACACTTTCCCGAAGGCCATTGCGCCTGCTTCCATGTAGAGCTGTCCGGACTGCGTGAGGTAGGCCTTTTCCCCGAAGTACTCCGTCTCGAAAAGCGTCGTGGTTCCTTCGCAGGCGGCCGGGCTGAAAATGGGTGCGTCAAGAAGAACGAAATCGCGATTGTCGAAGAACTGGCGGGCGGCCGAGATCAACGTCGCGCGCACCCGGAGGATGGCCTGCTGGCGCGAGGAGCGGAGCCAGAGATGGCGGTGATCCATCAGGAACGCCACGCCGTGTTCCTTGGGTCCGATGGGATACTCCTGCGCCTCATGCACGATGTGCAGGTCGGTCACGCCCATCTCGTAGCCGAGGGGGGAGCGTTTGTCCTCCCGCACGGTCCCGGTCACCACGATGGATGATTCCTGCGGCACGTGGTTCGCCCGGAGGAATACTTCCTCGGGGACGTCTCCCTTGAAAACCACGCACTGGATGATCCCCGTCCCGTCCCGAAGCTGGAGGAAGTGGAGCTTTCCGCTGGACCGCTTGTTGTAGAGCCAGCCGCGCAGGCGGACCGCTTCTCCGTCGTGGGAAGCCACTTCGATCACGGCCACCTGCCTCGGTTCGCTCATGTTCGCTCCCTTGTCCAGGATGTCGCAGCATGGTAAGCGCGCCCTGTTCGCGAGTCCAGAACTCTTGCGCTTGCTCTGCGGGCTCGTCACCCGGCCGTCGCACCCCGCTGGTCCGCGGACTCCGGTTGAGGGTCGCCCATGGCCCGACGAAGCTTCCGGGCCCGGCGACAGGACGTTTCGCGGTTGACTTTCGCCAAATTTTCGCCCATTGATAGCGAGAGATCTGACTTGGGGGGGCGCTGGGAATGATGCCTGTCACGAAACGGCAGCAGGAAGTTCTTCAGTTCGTCTCCGATTTCATCGAGCGGCGGGGCTACGCGCCGAGTCTCGAAGAGATCGCCGGCGCGCTCGATCTCTCTTCGGTATCGACGGTGCACAAGCACCTCGGGAACCTTCAGCGCAAGGGGCTTCTCGCGCGCGAGTGGAACCGCAGCCGATCCCTCGTTGTCGCGCCCCCGCCGGCGAAGGCAGGCGCCGTGGAGATACCGCTTCTGGGAACGGTCGCGGCGGGCGCGCCGATCGAGGCCGTGCCGCATCCCGATACGATTTCGGTTCCGGCCGACCTGGTGGGCGGGCGCCGCGCCTTCGCCCTGCGCGTCAAGGGCGACTCCATGATCGACGAGCATATCTGCGACGGCGATTTTGTCGTGCTGGAGGCGCGGGAGACCGCGCGCTCCGGAGAAACCGTGGTTGCACTCATCGACGGACAGGATGCAACCCTGAAGAAATTCTACCGGCAGGGCAATCGTGTGCGGCTCCAGCCCGCCAACCGTGAGCTCGCGCCGATTATCGTTTCGGAGCGGGAACTCCGGGTTCAGGGCGTGGTCATCGCCGTCCTCAGGTCTTATTGAAGCGACCCTTCTCGCAATGACATGAAGCCCGTGGCGGGGGCCCCCGATGGCTGACCCGATCATCGCGCATCTCGACATGGACGCGTTCTTTGTCGAGGTGGAGCGCCTGCACGACCCCTCGCTCCGGGGGAAGCCCGTCGTCGTTGGAGGCGACCCGAAGGGTCGCGGCGTTGCCGCGGCCGCCAGTTACGAGGCCCGTAAATTCGGCGTCCATTCAGCCATGCCTCTGAAGACCGTCAAGCGTCTCTGCCCCGAGGCGGTTTTTGTTCATCATCATGGCGAGCGTTACCGCGATGCCTCCGATGAGGTGTTCGATATTCTCGAGACGTTCGCGCCCATCGTCCAACCGGTTTCAATCGACGAGGCTTATCTCGATCTCACGGGGACCGAACGTCTGTACGGGCCGGCCGCCGCGGCCGTGGCGGATCTGCGCAAACGGATCCGGGCGCGAACCGGTCTTCCCTGCTCGGCGGGCATCGGCGGCTCGAAGCTCGTCACGAAGATCGCCAGTGGTCTCGCCAAGCCCGAAGGGCAGCGATTCGTCCCCGCGGGAGAGGAGGCCGCCTTTCTGGCGCCACTGCCCGTTGCGCTCATTCCGGGGGTGGGTCGTGTGGGTGATCGCCGGCTGAGGGAGGGAGGCATCTGGACCATCGGCGATCTCGCCCGGCAGGGAAAGGCGAGGCTGGCGGGCTGGCTCGGCGACTCGGGCACCTGGCTCTGGGAGTGCTCGCAGGGAATTGACGGGCGCCGGGTGACGCCGCCTGGGGATCCCAAATCAATCGGCCGGGAAACCACCTTTGCCGAAGACACCGGGGATCTTGAGCTCATGGAATCGACCCTTCACCATCTCGCCGAGAGGGCGGTGTTCCGCATGCGGCGTCACGGCATGCGCGCGCGCACCGTCAACGTGAAGTTCCGCACGAGCGATTTCAAAACCTGCACGCGTGCCCATACCCTCGAAGAGCCCACCTGGCTCGACGCGAAGCTCATTCCCGAAGCGATCGCGCTGTTGCGGAGGCTTTTTCGCGATGAGTATGCCGGAGCCGCGAAGGTGAGGCTTCTCGGCGTCTACTTTTCGAGTCTGGCGCGGGGTCCGGCGCAGATGAGCCTTCTCGAAGGAGAACTTGAAAAAAAGGAGGAGAATCTCCTGCGCTCGGTCGACGCCATCCGCGAAAGGTTCGGGGGCGGCGCTATCGTCGCGGGGAAGGCGCTCAGGTATCTGGATAAAGACTGAAGGCGTGTCCTTCGGCCCGTTATCGACAGGCGCTCTAGAAGGTATATTGGAAGGTCATGTAGAAGAAATCGATCGCCTTGGCGGGGCCAGTCTCCTGGATGAAATCATCCGGGAAGAAATGGTTGTAACCGCCCACGAGAAGCGCGTGGCGATCAAACTTGTAGGAGACGGTCAGATCGATCTCGGATCCGACGTTGTGTGACGATCCCGCAATCCCCGGTCTGACCACGCCCCCCCCCGCGTTGTAGAGCGCATCGTCATCGTCAGCCCGCCAGAAGGCCAGGTACTTGATCTTCGTGGTGAGTTTGTCGACAGGTTTCCATGAGGCGCCCGCGTTCGGCGCGCTGATGTTCTGGCGCGCCACCGTGTCGATAAAGCCCAGGTAGGCATGGCCCAGGGGAAAGAGCTGGTTGAAAGTCTCGACGGATGTGTCCCCCGGATTGTGATCGCCCGAGGCATAGTCGTAGCCGACGAAGAAACGGGGCTTCCCCCGGGCGTCCCTGAATGTGTAACCGAGTTCCGTCCCCAGCATGAAGGCGTTGATCGCCGCCGAGCCCAGGGTTCCGAACTGGTAGGCGCCCTCCGCATCGTAGTCGAAGCCTGATCCTCCGATTTTTCCCCAGAGGCGCCCCCCGAGGGTCTGGCGGTTTTCATGACCGGCTGAACCGTTGAAAGCCGCCCGGGTGCGATTCAGCCCCATCCAGTAGAGATCAACACCCCCCTTCATCCTGCTCACTTTGCGGGTCGCGTAGAGGCCGTAGAAAGTCCGGTCCTCGTCCTGATCGTTCTGCTTGTACTTGACGACGTTGACCGGCCGCGTGAGAAAGCCCGTTGCGACCCACTTCCTCGCCTTCAGGATTGCGGAGATGCCGTCAAAGGTGCGGCGGGTGTTCGCCCAGTTGAGCGGGCTCACGAGACGCTGCTTTCCCAAGAGCAGCTCCTGGCGTCCGCCCCGAAGGGTCAGGTCGATGTCGTCCGAGAGGGGAAGGATGACGTCCACAAAGCCGTTCTGAAGCGCCAACTCGTCGGTGTCTAGGGTTCGGCACTGGCCGATCAGATCGCGGCGGGTGCAGAGAGCGCTCTTCCCCTCGATAAAGCCGCGGAAGTGCTCCCCCAGGCGCAGATCGGCGTGGACCAGAAGGCGGTTCAGGACAAATGTGTTCTGATCCTTGACGGGACCAGGCGCCCCGAAGTTGAAGCTGTCCCATCCCTCGACCCGGACGCGGTACTGGCCGCCGAAACTCATCCAGGCCGAGCCGCTGTCGTTGAGCTTGATGTAT
>CBDUXZ010000196.1:0-4762 GCA_965371325.1 uncultured bacterium
GCCTCCCTCCGTTATCCTATCCTTCCCCCAGCCCCCCGATGCGAGCTGCACCCCGGGCCGAAGTAGACGATCCCGGCGTCGGCTTGCCGCGGATTCGGAATCTCCCCATGAGCGATCAATCTGCGGAAGACCATGGAGACACGCCTGAGGAAAAACGCCTTCATCGCAGGACGCTCTTTCGGGCCCTGCAGGTGCGCGGCGAGAGCAAACGGCTCTTTTTCTCAGGGTACGTTCGGAACTTGAGCGTCGGGGGACTGTTCCTGCAAACGACCAAGCCGAAGCCGGTCGGGACGAAGCTCCGGCTTCATATCCCCCTCGAACGGGAACTCCTCTCCCTCGAGTGCGCTGCCGAGGTTGTGTGGGTGCAGCCCTTCGATGTGCGCTCCAATACGCCGCCCGGTATGGGGCTCCACTTCACGGATCTCGACGCAAGGTCGGTGCACAGGATTGAGGCCTTCCTTGCGCGATCCGAGGAGCGGGCCCGCCCGTAGCGACCCGATCAGGCACGATCGAATTCAGGCAGGGCCGGAACAACGAGATCGATACTGACGTCTTCTTCGACCAGCAGATCCTTCCGCCCGTACGGGTGGCCGAAAACCCGGGCTCGGAGCGTGTAGCGTCCCTGGGCAAGGCTGGTGAGATCGCCTACGGCGCCGTTCTCCCGGGCGGCAAAAAGATTGGTCACGTCGATCTCTCCCGACTTTCGGCCTGATCCGATCCTTTTAAGGCTCACATTGAGGGTGGAGGGCCAGGACAGTTCGGTGAAGTGAATGTCCACCTCCGCAGAGCCGTAGCGAAGCGTGGGGGCCGGGAGGGGGAGCGTCATGACGATGAGCGGCTCACGATGCAGCCATCCTGCATCGAGCAGACCCGCCTCAAGCGAGAGGACCATCAGGATGGCCAGGAGGGGCCGCCAGGACCATCGAAGGAGCGTGGTGCTGGGGATGAAACGGCTCTTCATTTTCCGCCTCGTGGGCGGCGGGAAAATCGACTCTTGCCGGGAACTTGCGAAACCGATAAAGAAACTGTCCAAGGAGCCTCGGGCCTTAGCCGGATCTAATAGGCGTCTAACCGGCACCTAATTCCGATTCCCGCAGGTTTCCAGGGCATTATAGGCGCGTTGCGCGCGGTCCGCCATCGGCGCGGAAGGCGGAGAGCGGCAAGCCCTGAATTTTGCGCCGATTTCGGGCGATGGGGCTGGAAGCGTTCGTTGACCTTGTAAATTTGGTGCGATAAACTTTGAGGATGCGTTTATGAACCGTTTGTTTCAGCTTACAACCAAAAACTTGCTTGGCGTGCTGAACCTGGTTCTGGTCATCCTTTGCGCGTGGGCTGCGGCGCACATCGTCCACGATCTGCGGCGGCCCGCGCCCGCGTTGACGGCGGTCACCGCGACCGAACAACCCGTCAAGCTGCCGGCGACTCCCCCCCGCACGTTTAACGCCTACAAGCCGATCCTCGATCGGAATCTCTTCAAATCCGCCCTGGCGGAACCCCCTCCACCCGTGGTGGAGGTTGAAGTTCCTGAAGAAGTTGAGGAGTCTCCACTGCAGGCGAAGCTGTTCGCAACGATCGTCTCTCTGGATGAGAAAAAATCGTCGGCCACTATTGAGGATCTCATCCGCCGGGAGCGCGAAGTGTACCGTGTGGATGACGATCTCATGAACGAGGCCAAGATCATACGCATCGAGCGGGAGCGCGTCATCGTCCTGCGCAAGGGCGCCCACGAGAAACTCTCCCTCTACGACGAGGACGGAAACGCACCCGCGATACGGGCCGCGACCCCGGCGCCATCCACCAGGGGCCGAGCTGCGGCGCCAAGCGGTTTGTTGAAGGGGGTCTCGCCGACCTCTGCCAAGAGCGGCGCCATGACCGCGGTTTCCAAATTCAACACCAATAAAGGGGATTTCCGCGTGATGCCGAACTTCCGGCAGGGACACATCAAGGGCTTCCGGATATTCGCCGTCAGCCCCGATTCGAACTGGGCGAAGTCCGGGCTCCGAAACGGCGACGTCATCGAATCGATCAATGGTCGCGAGGTCACCAGGACAAGCGATCTCCCGGGGCTGCTTGCCGAACTCGAGAAAACCGGTTCGGTCCTGCTGGAAATCAAGCGCGGAGGGAAGCAACAGCGAATTAACTACAGGGGGGACAGCTAGGATGAGGAGAACCAAGGAGATCCACCCGCTCCTCCTGGTGGGAATTCTGGGGGCCTGCCTTCTTTTGGGATCAACCATCACACTGCCGGCCCTGGCCCAGGAAGTTGCGGATCAGGATGACGTCGGGGCGGAAGGGGAAATCGCGCCAGAGGACCCGCTGCCGACGGGAATCCTTCCCGACGAGGAGGACGCCGACCTTGGTGCCGAAGATGAGGCGGCAGACGTAGACGTCGCCGAGGGGGAAGAAGAGGTAGAGGTTCGGGAGCAGGTCGCCCAGCCCCGCGCGCCGAAGCCACGCCCCCGGGCCCTGCGCCCCCGGGCCCCGGCCCCCAGGGCAACAACCGGCACCGGGAAGGCCAAAATCACGGTTCAGGGCGACCTCGTCAACCTCGATTTCGCCAACGCCGACATCCAGGATGTCGTCAAGCAGATCAGTGAAATAACCGGGAAGAATTTCATTCTCGATGAGCGCGTCCGCGGCAAGATCACCATCATCTCCCCCACGAAGGTGACGATGGATGAAGCCTACCGCGTGTTCTTATCGGTCCTGCAGGTCAAGGGTTTCACGACCATCCAGGTCGGCGACTTCATCAAGATTATTCCCCTGCGCGAGGCCAAGGAATCCTACACCTCGATCCTATCCGGCGGCACGCTCGTTCCGCAGCGGGACGAGTACATCACCCGGCTCATTCCGCTGCGCTATGTCGACGCGACCGACATATCGAACTCGCTGAAACCGCTCGTCTCACGCGACGCGAGCATGATCCCTTACGCCCCCACGAACACGATCATCCTCTCGGACACCGCCTACAACATCAACAAGGTTCTCGACATCATCCGTCAGGTGGACATCTCAAGCTACCAGGAGGTTCTCGAGATCATCCAGATCCGGTTCGCGTCAGCCCAGGAGCTGGCCGACGAGCTGCGGGAAGTGTTCGGCTCGCAGGCACGCGGACGCCCGGCGGCCCCGCGAAGGGGGCGGGTGCGGGGCGCCGCCAAGACGAGCACGCCGGGTCAGAACGACCCGCGGATCATCGTCGACGCGAGGACGAACTCGCTCAACATCTTCGCAATCCCCCGGCAGATTGAAGACATCAGGGATCTCATCCGGCGGCTCGACTACGAAACAGAGCGCGGCCGCATTCACGTCTACTACCTCGAGAACGCCGACGCGGCGGAGCTGGCGGAGACACTGGGCCGGCTGGGCGTCGGCCAAGGCAGAAACCAGCGGGGCGGGGGGGCGCGGGCGCGCCCGGGCGCCCAGGGCGCAGCGGCTGCCGTCGTCGCGACCGTGGCGCAGCTCGCCGAGGATGTGAAGATCGCCCACGACGCGCCGACCAACGCCCTCATCATCGAGGCGCCGCCGGAGGCCTACGATACGCTCCGGCAGGTGATCGAAAAGCTCGACATCAAGCGGCCCCAGGTGCTCGTCGAGGCGCTGATCCTCGAGGTGAGCGTGGGGCCGAACACCCTCTCAACCGGCGTGGGCCTGGCGGGCGGCAATTTTTTCGACCAGAACAAACCGTCTGATGGCGGACTTTTCGGCTCCACCTTTCCCAGCACCGGAACCTCGGGGGTTATCAGTGCTTCTGAACTCGGCGCTATTCTGAGCGGAGCCGGAACGACCGGGACGGACCCGCTCTTCGGCGCCCTCGTCTCAGGCTTCCGGGCGGTGAACGTGGCCACACCTGGTCTCGACGGCATTATTGGTACCGCGGATGACGGCGAAACGCCGGTCCCCGTCATCCGCGCGGTGATCCAGGCCGCCTCGGCGCGCTCGGACGTCAATATTCTCATCGCCCCGAACATCCTCACCATCGATAACGAGGAAGCCTTCATCACGGTGGGCGAGAACATTCCGATCCAGACCGCCTCCGTGAGCAACACCGCCTCCGCCACCGGCACCCTGACCGACAACACGCTGGTGAACAACAGCTTCGAGCGCCAGGACGTCGGCGTCACATTGACAGTCACGCCGCAGATCAGCGAGGGGAACCAGGTGCGCCTCGAGATCGAGAACGAGATCACCGAGGTCACCGACGCCAGCGTGATAGGCCTTCCCACGCTCTCTAACCGCAACGTAAGAAACACGGTCTACGTCGCCGACGGCGCCACGGTGGTGATCGGGGGGATCATCAAAACCACGCTGAGCAAGGCCTCCAACCGCGTTCCCTACCTGGGCGACATCCCCGGCCTTGGGTGGGCCTTCAGGAACAAAACCAAGACGCTCCGGAAGACGAACCTGATTATTTTCCTGACGCCCCATATCGTGCGCAGCCCGGACGATCTCCGGAAGGTGACGAACTACCAGCAGAAGGAGTTCGAGGAGAAATCCCGCGAGGCGCTCAAGAAGCCCGAGCGCGAGGCGCAGGAGGAACGGGAGCGCGAGGCGGCGGCGGCCAAAGAGGGGAAGAGCCTCGAAGAGTATGAGGAGGCCTACAACCTCGACCGGGCGCGCGGCCCCCTCGATCAGAGGCTGAAAGAGATTCGCCGGAAGAACATCAAGGAAGGCGAGGAGGTGGGCGAGGTCGCCCCCTCGGCCTCGCCGGGGCGGCGGGAGGAGATCATCGGCGGCCCCGCGCCCGAGGCGAAGGCGCCGGAGG
>CBDUXZ010000197.1:0-4754 GCA_965371325.1 uncultured bacterium
TTCGCAAAGACGCAGTCGACGGAGAAGCCGTAGAGGGAAAGATAGGTCAGGGCGCGCTGACTCTCCTTGATCACCATGCGCTCGGGATTGAACACCAGCCGGATCGACGCCCGTGCGGGATCTCCCAGAATCTTCTTCATCCCCTTGAGCCTGAGGTAAATCTGCTCGACGTTGCCGTACACTTCGTCGGTCGGGAGAGGCACCTTCGCGATGCGCTCTGCCAGGGGTTTCACGGCTTTCATGAGCTTGCGCTCGAGGTGGAAGAAGCGATCCATATACCAGCCCGCCACATCGGGAAAGCTCAGAAGACGGACGGTGCTTCCGGTCGGGGCGCAATCGATGATGGTCACGTCGTAGTCTCCCGACTCGGCGTATTCCCTCAGCTTCAGGAGGCTGAACAGCTCTTCCATGCCGGGTAAGAGCGCCATCTCTTCCGCGATGACATCCTCGAACCCCTGCCGTTTGAGGAACTCAGTGAGGTAGCGATGGATTTTGTCCCAATTGACCTGGAGCTCGCGATTCACATCGAGCTCCTGGGCCCAAAGCTTCGCCGCGATCTTCACCGGCTCCGGCCCCAGCTGTCTGTCAAGCGCGTCCGACAGGCTGTGCGCCGCATCCGTTGAAATCACCATCGTCTTGTGCCCGAGCTCCGCGGCCCGAACGGCAGTGATTGCCGAGAGGGTCGTTTTTCCGACCCCCCCCTTTCCCGTGTAAAGAATGATTCGCATGTGCGGCTCGGCTGTTCTATGGACCGGTTCGGGCGTCGAAGAGATACTCGTTCAGGCAGTTCAAGCCATCGAAGTCGTGGACGTCGGTCGGGAGCAAGGGGACCCGAATGAACTCAATCGCTTCCGCCAGGGGGGTCTCGAGCGTGGCGATGTTACGCGCGTCCATCTCGGCCATGACCTCGTAGTGTGCCATATTCTGAAGAAGTTTATCGGCGGTCGCCCGGAAGTCCGGGTCGCCGATCGCTTCGGCCATTCGCGTCGCGATCCGCCGGCGCGCATCCTCCGCAGGTCGCCCGAACGTCCCCTCTCCCCGCGTCGCCATCCCTTTTCCGGTCGCCACGGGCGTGTGCACCTTGTTCACGATGACCGCATCGACGCGCATTTTGTGCTCGAGGAGTTTCTCGTAAAAGTAGCCGGTCTCCTCGATGAGCTTCTTGTTCGGATTGGTGACGAGCAGAAAGCCGGTCTCCTTGCTGCTGAGGAGCGCCTTCACCCGCTTTGCTCGCTGCTTGAAGCCGTCGTACATCCCTTCGAAGGAGAGGATGAAATCGGAGAGGTCGCGCAGAAATTCCACGCCGGTGACCTTTTCCAGAATGCCGAATACGCTCGCGGTTCCTCGCCGGAAGACCTTGAAGCCGATCCTTCCGGCGAGGAAATAGGGCTTGACCAGCCAGTGAATGACCTTTCCTTCGAGGAAATCGGTGATTCTGTCGGGGGCGTTCAGAAAATCGAGCGCGTGCCTTGTGGGGGGCGTATCCAGAACGATGAGATCCGCATCGCCCTCAGTATGCAGCTCGAAGAGCTTCTCCATGGCCATGTATTCCCGGCTTCCCGCGAGCGTATCGGAGAGCTGCTGGTAGATGGGATTGCCGAGAATCGTATCCCTCATTTCGGCATTGAGCGCGAAGCGCTCGATCAGATCGTCGAAAGTTCGTTTCGTGTCGAGCATCATGGCGCGCAGCTCGCCCTTGAGGGGCACCCCGGCTTTCTCGAATTTACGCCGGGGCACGACACGCACCTCGTTCCCGAACTCCGTGACACCCAGCGCGTTGGCCAGACGGCGTGCGGGGTCAATCGTCAGCACGAGCGTTCGATGACCCAGCATGGCCGCGCGGATGGCGATGGCGGCCGCGGTCGTGGTTTTGCCGACGCCCCCTCCGCCGCAGCAGACGAGAATCTTCTTCTCTTCCAGAAGATCTTCCAGTCTCATGGCGCGGCCCCACGCTCGACGATCAACTCGCCCAGTGCCCGCAGATCCTCCAGCGAGAGATCCGTGTGATAGACGAAGGGGAGCTGAATCATCGGCTTTCGGATCCGCGCTTTCAGGCGGCGAATATGATGCTCATGCAGCGCGCGTCGCGCAATTGCTTCATCGGCTGTCCTGAAGAGATCGGCGGCGCTGACCTTCCCTTCCAGCGCGTCTTCGATGCGTGCGCGCGTCTCCTCGTCGCGTTCAATCGCATCAATCCGTCCTTTTTCCTGCGCGGTCAAGAGCTTTGGCACCACCGCGTTTACCACGACGAGATCGAAGGGCACCTTGAGCTTCTCCGAGGCGGCCTGGGCCATCTCCGCCGCTTCATTGACGGGGAGCTCCTCGGGAATTGTCACGAGAATCAGCCGCGTTCGTTCGGGATCTTTAATCAGATCACGGACCCACTGGCTGTGCGTTCGTGAGGGCCCGAAGCGGATGGCGCGCACGAAAGCGTCGGGCGTCTGCAGGAACGCGAGACCGTGTCCCGTGGCCGGGGTGTCAACGATGATGAGGTCGTAGCGCGGACGGTTCGTCTTCGGGTCGCGCTGGGTCTCGAGGTGCCAGATTTTTCCCAGGGTGATGAGGTCTCTGAAGCCGGGCGCAACCTCCACGAACTGCTTGAAGAGAGGGTTCCCGGCGATCATCCGTACGAGCAGCCGGGAGTGGAGCTGCGTTTCCAGATACTCCTCTAGCGCCTGATAAGGATGGAGGTTCAGTGCCCAGATGTTTTCGGCGACCGGGTTCTCGGAATGGCCGCCCGGCTTCGCCCCGAGCAGGCGGGAGAAACTTTCCTGAGGGCCGACTTCAACGAGGAGCACCCGCTTGCCTCGTTTCGAGGCAGCCAGGGCGAGGGCGGCGCTGATGGTGGTCTTTCCCACCCCGCCCTTGCCCGAAACAAAAAGGAGTCTCATTGACAGGGGAGAAGCCGAGCCCATTTGCACCTCTCGGCCCCGTGCCCCCTTGGGGGCGGGCCCATGACACGGACAAGGCCGCCTTCCCGAGCGGCCTTCGATTCTTTAATCGCTGTGGAGAGCACCCTCGCCCCGGTCACAAAGTTGAGTTAACACGGTGCGTTATGGATGTCAAGAGAACGGGCGGATGCGCGATCTCCCAGGCTGCGGTCTTAAGAATCCGGCCATTCCTTCCGATTCACTTTCATGACGGACGCGCTTTGCGCGCCCGCGGGGGATCGCCATGATCGTTGCCTGCGAGGGCTGCAAGGCTCGCTTCAAATTCGACGAGAAACGCATCAAGCCCCAGGGAATCAAGGTTCACTGTTCCAAGTGCCGGCACACCTTTACTCTGAAGCCGGTGGTTTCACCGGAACAGATGCCTGTCATCCGCGTTGGAGCTCTCGGCGAAAGCAGGGCCGAGGAGAAAGAGCCAGAGGCGTCCCCCGCTCCCAAGCTCGCGCATCCCCTCGAGCCACCGCAGGACGCTTCCGAGGATCCGCTCGCGGACGTTCCGGGATTTGATCCGGATGCGCGGTCGTTGTCTGCGCCCGGTGATGATGAAGAGGAGAAGGCGCTCGCCAGGTTGTGGAATGACGAGTCCGTGAATGACTCTATCGATGAGACGCTCGAGCGGTTCCAGGCGAAGGAAGAGTCAGGGCCGGTGGAGAAGGCGGTCGATTCCACAGAGAAGAGTCCGGATCGATTCGAAGATCTCGATCCCTTTGGTGTTTCCGAACTTGGCAGCGCGCTCGAAGCGGAAGAGGCCGAGGGAGAGGAAGCCGGGGCGAGCGAGGCCCCCGACCTGGAAACGGATTCCGACAATTTTGACTGGGCGAGCATTTCTTTCACCGAGGAGATCAAAGAGCCCAAACGTGATCCCGAGGTGCCAAAGCCGCCTCTCGATATCGCCATTGAGGGTCTCGACGGGAATGCCCTGGCGCTCGATGAGGGGTCGAAGGTTGAAGAGGCGCCCCGGAAGGCGCCCCCCCCGCAAAAAAAGCCGACGTCCCCCAAGGCTTCTGAATCGGGGGCCGACTTCGATAGTTTGGACCTCGACCTATCAAACAACGTACAGTCGAAAGAGGCGTCGAACCGGGTTTCACAGCCCAGGCCCTCTGAAGGCGAGGTGCGGCCCGCGGCACCCCCGACACGAAGTGTGAAGCCCGAGAAGAAGTCCGATAAACCGCGCGTGACCAAGCGAATCGTCCAGTCGTTCCGGTCGCGCGCGCGGCAAAAACGGCCCCGTCTCGGCCTCCCGGGCTTTCCGGTGCTTGCCTTGTCCGCGATCCTGGGGCTCGCGGCAGCCACGGTGGGCGCGATCCTCGCTTATGGCCCCTTCGGAGGGGATGCCTACGTGGCGCGACCTGTAGGTGAAGATAACGTTTCAGTCGCGCTCTCGATCGAGCACGCGCGCGGTACCATGGTAGATCACCTCGACGGCGGCAGCCGCTACGTAATCACCGGAAAGGCGAGGTGGGAGAATGAGCCCGCCAAGGGTTACATTCTGGAAGGCGTTATTACAGGGCCGGGCGGCAAAGTTCTTGAGCGGCGGACTGCGCGTCTGGGTGCACCGCCGGATTGGAAAATCATCGAGAAGGTCGATCCCGAACTTTTTGCCGCGCCGGAAAGTGTTCCGCGCGAGGGAGAAATTCCCTTCACGGTTCTCTTCACGCCTGATCCCGCGTGGCGGGGGGACGTGCATTTCGAACTGGCCGCTGATCGCTAGGAACAGACGCGGAAAATAAAAGGGCCGATCGCGATCTGCGATCGGCCTTCTCTTTTGAAGCCTTCGAAAGAACAACCAGCCGGGGCGCTCGCCCT
>CBDUXZ010000198.1:0-4752 GCA_965371325.1 uncultured bacterium
CCACCGCCCCGACTACCAGGCGGCCTGGCGCACCCACGCGGCCTTCACGCAGCTTAACCTCGCGCCCCTCGGAGAAGACGAGACGCGTGAAATGATCCGTTCCATTGCCGGAGGAGCGCTGCCCGAGGAGCTGGAGAGGCGCATCCTCGTGAAGGCCGAGGGGTATCCCTTCTTCACGGAAGAGCTGATGCGCGCCCTGGTGGACGATGGTTACCTCGTGTCGGAGAACGGGAAGGTGAAGCTGACGCGTGCCGTCGGAGAGATACAGATTCCCGACACGGTTCAGGATCTCATCGGAGCGCGCCTGGATCGCCTCGGTCCGAGCGCCAAGCGCGTGGTGCAGCTGGCGTCCGTCATCGGGCGGCAGTTCCGTCCGGAGCACCTGGTAAAGCTTCTTGCCGGGGAGGAGATCGACGTTGCGGCCGAGCTGGAAAATCTCGAGGGGATCGGCCTCGTTCACCGCAAGAACATTCTGTCGAATGAGGAGTTTCGTTTTGGCGAGAGTCTCACGCAGGAGGTTGCCTACGAGAGTCTTCTGCACAGGGAGCTTCGCAAGCTGCACGATCGGATCGGAGAGATGCTCGAGGGAGCGGCGGGGGGGACGGATGCCGAAGGGACCGCCCTCATCGCACATCATTATGCGCGTGGCGAGGACCGCAAGAAGGCCGTCGAGGCCATGTTGCGGGCGGGGCATCAGGCCGAGGAGGTTCCCTCCTATCGCGGCGCGATCAAGTTCTTCCGCCAGGCCTGGGAGCTGGGAGAGGAGCTGCTGAACGGCGATCATCCCGGCGACGACGATCGCCGGTGGGCCATGCAGGCTGCACTGGGCCTGGTGCGGATAAATGTCCTTCACGGTCTCGACAACAAGCGTGGCGAGACACAGGCGCTGGCGCGCCGCGGCCTGGAACTGGCCGAGCAGCTTGGCGAGACGGAGTCGGTAGCGGCGTTCTACTCGTTCCGGGGGATGGAACTCATGTCGCGGACCCGCGAGAGCTTCACGGAAGGGATCTCACTCGTGGAGCAGGCCTTCTCGATGCTCCGGGAGGGCAACTCCGATATTGCCGCCATCCGGGGCGCGCGCGCCGTGTGCTGGGCCTATCTGCTGGACGGCCGTTTCGAGCAGGCGAAGAGCACGATGGACTGGGCGATAAAAAAACTCGAGGAGGCGGGGGGAATCGAAAAATACGCCGACCTCTACCTCGCGATGAGCTGGATGCAGGGCGCCATCTTTTTCTTCAGTGACGACGTGGATGCGTCGGAACCGAAAATGCGGGGGGTCTATGCCCAGTCCCTCGAGGCCCCGAACTATACCCTTCAGGCCTCCTGTGCCGTGACGCTGGCGCAGATTCATTTTCAACGCGCCGAATACGAAAAAGCGCGCGAGTGGGCCAGGCGGAGTTTCGATATCGCGACCGACATCGGGCATTACGGCCCGCTCTGGTCGGCGGCTGTGATCCTTCTCTCCACGCATGTCGAGTTGGGCCAAAAGGGTTCTGCGGCCCAGTACATCGACCCGCTCGAGGAGGGAATGACAGCCGGAACGAACATTCTTCTGAACATTCAGCTCATCGTGGAGGGACTTCTGGCCGTGGGGGATATCGAGAAGGCCACAACCTTTGCCGAAACGGCCGGTGAGAGGGCGGGCGGGCGTTTGCGGGAAGCCTACGCCGCGATTGCACTTGCGGATGTGCAGCGGGTTACCGGGAAGGATCGCTGGAAAGACGCCGGGTCGAACTATGCGCGCGCCCTGCAACTCTCCGGCGAGATCGGCTCGAAGTCCGGAACCGCGATTGCCTCACTCGGCGCCGCGCAGCTCGCCCGGGCGGAGGGTGATCTACAGCGCGCCGCCCGGCTTGCCCGCGAGGCGATCGAGGCCAGCCGGAGCGTCGGCAATGTGCGCTGGCAACGCCAGGCGGAAGCCCTTCTGGCAGAAATCGAGCCGGGGCCACCCGGAAAGGCGTAGGTTCACCGGATTCAAACAGTCGGATGGATGAACGGGGCGGCCTTCGGGCCGCCCCCGCTCTGTCAGGAGCGAGATCCCGGGACCTTACTCGCCGGTGAAGTTCGGCTTTCGTTTCTCCAGGAAGGCCATGATGCCTTCCTGCGCGTCTTTCGAGCCGCTCGTTCCCTCGAGGGCTTCGAACTCCAGAGCGAGTCCCTCATCGAGCGGGAGCGCCCCCCCTTCGATCACGGCTTTCAGAATGCCCGCGACCGCGAGCGGCGGCTTCGCGGCAAGCTCCTCGGCGAGCGAGCGTGCGCGATCGAGAAGCGCCTCGGGCTTGCAAACCGCATGCACGAGACCCATTTGCAGCGCCTCTTCGGCGCCGATCTTCAAGGCACGGAGCATCATGTCCAGCGCGCGCGCTCGGCCGATCGTTCGCGTGAGCCGCTGCGTGCCTCCCCAGGCCGGTACCACGCCAAGCTCGATCTCCGGCAGGCCGATGCGGGCGCCTTCCGCCGCGATCCGGAAATGGCAGCTGAGGGCAATCTCGAGGCCGCCGCCGACGCAGGCCCCCCGGATGGCGCACACCACCGGCTTTGGCAGGTTCTCGACCAGATCCATAATGCGAAGGCGTTGCCCGATGAAATCCTTGAGACCCATCTTCTCCAGGGCAGTGCCGAACTCGGTGATGTCCGCTCCGACGGAGAACGTTCGTTCTCCGGCGCCGGTGAGAACAATCGCGCGGACCGCGTTGTCGGCTCCGAGTTGCGGAATGAGCGTCTCCAGCCGATCGATCATGGCCAGGCCCATCGGGTTGTGAGGCGGGGCGTTCAGCGTAAGTGTGGCGATGGCTCCGGTCTGCTCGACGAGGACGGGCTCTGTGTGGGCATCACTCATGGGCGGGAGTCTATCATCCGACGGCGGGTTGCATCCATAACTGATCCACATCGTGGCTCATCAGGAGGAACACCTCGGGTGGTTTTCGTGGATCGCGCGAACCCCCCCCGTGAAGCTCGGTGAAGCTTGAACCCGGTCATCCGCATGGTCAACAAAGCGCCGCTGATGTATGCTCGGCAGGTTCACGTCAAGCGGGAGCTGTTGATTTGAGCCACGTCCGGACCCGGTTTCTGGAAAGTCCTCACCCGCGCATCCTGGGGCATCGGGGCGCGAAGGGGCACGCGCCGGAGAACACCATCGCGTCCTTCAGAAAGGGAGTCGAACTGGGTGCGACCATCCTCGAGATGGACCTCCATGCAACGCGGGACGGCACGGTCGTCGTCTCCCATGACGATACGGTCGACCGCACAACCAACGGCACGGGCACCATTCGGCGCATGATGCGCTCGGAGATTGCAAAACTCGACGCGGGCTTCCGCTGGACCGCCGACGGCGAGACCTATCCCTACCGCGGGCAGGACCTGCGTATTCCCACGCTGCCAGAGGTGATTGCGTCCTTCCCCGACACGCCGCTCAACATCGAGATCAAGCAGGCCGACCCGCCGATGGTCGATCTCGTCGTGGGGCTCCTTAAGGAGAAGGGGTGTGAAGAGAGGACGAACCTCGCTGCCGAGAGTGTGGAGGTCATGAGCGATATCCGGGCTTCGGGATGGGCTGGCGCAACCGGCTACTGCATGGGAGACGTCCTCGCGTTTATCGACGCCCTCGCAAACGGTCGCCTCGACGAATATGTCCCGCCGGGCATTGCCCTGCAGGTGCCCGAGCGGTGGGGCGACAATACGGTGGTGACGGAAGAGTTCGTGAAGGGGGCGAACAAGTGCGGTGTGGAAGTGCACGTTTGGACGGTGAACGACCCGGCGGATATGGATCGATTGTTCGCCCTCGGCGTCGACGGCCTTGTCACGGACTTTCCGGAGCGGGCGTGCGCCGCCATCGCGCAGCTGAGGCGCTCCTGAGTTAGCTCCTTCCCCCTTGGCGGGCCCGGCTCCATCCTCTATGGTTTTCAGTCAGCAAGAACAATCGAGGAAGTCAGATGGCCGCGACCGCCCGACAGCGAAGGTTTCCCCCGTGGATCAAGATTCGGGGCCATTTCACCGACGGCTACCATGATCTGAAGCGGCTCATGGGCGCCCAAAACCTCCACAGCGTCTGTGAAGAGGCGCGCTGCCCTAACATCTTCGACTGCTTCTCCCGGCGAACCGCCACCTTCCTTCTGATGGGTGACGTCTGTACGCGCGCCTGCGGTTTCTGCGGCATTGCGACGGGGTGCCCAAAGCCGCTCGACCCCGGCGAGCCGATGCGGGTGGCGGCATCGATCAGGAATCTCGGCCTCCGCCACGCCGTGATCACCAGCGTCAATCGTGATGATCTGGAAGATGGCGGTGCGCACGTTTTTCACGAGGTGGTCCGCATTCTTCACGAGATTTATCCCGGCTGCGGGGTGGAGGTGCTCATTCCCGATTTCCTGGGCGAGACGAAGGCGCTCGAGTACGTTCTGGATGCCGGCCCCGATATTCTCAACCACAACGTCGAGACCGTTCCCTCGTTGTATCCGAAGGTCCGGCGCGGCGCGAAGTACGCTCGCTCGCTCGGGCTTCTGCGCCACGCCAAGAAGTACGCGCCTCATATCCTGACCAAGTCGGGAATCATGGTGGGGCACGGCGAGTCGCGTGATGAGGTGCTCCGGACGATGCGGGATATCCTGTCGGCAGGGGTGGACATCCTGACCATCGGACAGTACCTGCAGCCTTCGAAGGAGCACCTTCCGGTGCGCCGCTTCTGGACGCCCGGGGAGTTTGCGGCGCTCGCCAGGGAAGGGACAGCCAGGGGGGTCGGCCACGTGGAGAGCGGCC
>CBDUXZ010000199.1:0-4745 GCA_965371325.1 uncultured bacterium
CCACTATCGATGGCCGATGGATTAGCACTGGTTACGACTTGAAATGCGCCGGGGCGGACTTTTGTCCGCCCCGACCCGTTTCGGAAGTCTCGTTTCAAGCTAACGCGATACCACATCGAGACGAACCCCCGAGCCCTCTTCCTGTCCGGACTTCTCATCCCTGCCCGCCTCTTCGGCGGAATTCCAGTCCTCGATACCCCGGCTGATGTGCATCGAGCAGAACTTGGGGCCGCACATTGAGCAGAACTCCGCCGATTTGAAGGCATCCTGAGGCAGCGTCTCATCGTGCATCGAGCGGGCCGTTTCGGGATCAAGAGAGAGAGCGAACTGGCGGTTCCAGTCGAACTCGTAACGCGCCTTCGAGAGCATGTCGTCCCGATCACGGACCCCCTGTCGGTGTCGCGCCAGATCCGCCGCATGGGCCGCAATTTTGTAGGCGATGATCCCCTGGCGCACGTCGTCGGGGTTCGGTAGCCCGAGGTGCTCCTTGGGAGTCACATAGCAAAGCATCGCGGCGCCGGACCACCCGGCGAGGGCAGCGCCGATGGCGGAGGTGATGTGGTCGTAGCCGGGCGCGATGTCGGTCACAAGGGGGCCCAGAACGTAGAACGGGGCTTCCTGGCAGGCCTCAATCTGCTTCTTCACGTTCATGTCGATCTGATCCATCGGAACGTGTCCCGGCCCCTCGATCATGACCTGGACGTCATGCTCCCAGGCCCGGCGCGTCAGCTCGCCAAGGACACGCAGTTCCGCGAATTGCGCCCTGTCGCTGGCATCGTGGATACAGCCCGGCCGGAGACCGTCCCCCAGTGAGAAGGAAACGTCGTACTTCCTGAAAATCTCGCACAGCTTGTCGAAGTGCGTGTACCAGGGGTTTTGCTTGTGGTGGTGAATCATCCATTGCGCCATGAGGGAGCCGCCACGGGAGACGATGCCGGTGATCCGTCCGGTCACGAGCGGCATGAACTCCAGAAGGACGCCGGCATGGATTGTCATGTAATCCACCCCCTGCTTCGCCTGCATCTCCACGATGTCGATCATGTCGTCGGCGGTCAGATCCGTCGGCTCCTTCACATTCTGAATGGCCTCATAAATCGGAACCGTTCCAACCGGAAGGGTGCTGTGCCTCAGGATCGCTTCGCGAATGCGCGGAATGTCACCGCCGGTGGAGAGATCCATGACGGTGTCGGCGCCGTACTTCATGCAGACGCGAAGCTTGCCGAGCTCGCCCTCGATGTCGCTCGTAACGGCGGAGTTGCCTATATTCGCGTTGATCTTGCAGAGCGAATTGATGCCGATGCACATCGGTTCCAGCTCGGGGTGGTTGATATTTGCGGGAATGATCATTCGCCCGCGCGCCACCTCCGATCGAATGAACTCGGGAGAGAGATTCTCCCGCTTTGCGAGATACGCCATCTCCTCCGTAACGACGCCGCGGCGGGCATAGTGCATCTGGGTGACATTCTCTCCCCTTCGCGACTTGATCCATTCGGATCGCATAGCGGGTGCTCCCATCGAATTGCTCCTTCCTTGCCTTGCTGAAGAAATCGCCCCTCCCGTTTCAGCGATGACGGGGGCGATGTTAATGGCGATAGGGTGCGGGGTGCGACGGCCCCGGACGGATGATCTTCTGAGGGAGGCGAGAGAGATACGTATGAGAAAGGAAAGGAGAGATGCGTTTTCGAAACCTTTCCTACGCTCGCGTTACCGAGATCAGGTTCGAGGGTATGCTCTCAGGCACGGTTTCCCCGCGCCACCCCTAGGTCTCATCTATCATGGGCGGATACGCCCCTGGGCGAACTTGCCCTCCTCCGTTGTGCACACCCTGCCGGGGCAGGGAGATATTCGAGATGCCGCAACGATAGCATGCGGGCGGGCGCAGACCAACGCGTTAGAGGGACAGTTCCCACCGCAAATCGAGGCTTCGGCTTGCCAGCGGCCGGAGACCGTCCCTGGTCAGCCCAGGTTCACCCAGACCGATTTCGTCTGCGTGTAAAGATCGATGCCGTGCGCCCCCAGTTCGCGCCCGAAGCCGCTCATCTTGTAACCGCCAAAGGGGCTTGCGGGGTCGAAGACATTCCACGTGTTGACCCATACCGTTCCCGCCTTGAGAGCGGCCGCAACCCGGTGGGCCTTGCGAACGTCGGAGGTAAACACCCCCGCTGCCAGGCCATAGAGAGTGTCATTCCCCTCACGCACGACGTCCTCGATCTCGCGAAAGGTGATGGTCGTTAGCACAGGGCCGAAGATCTCCTCGCGCGCGAGCCGCATGGCGTTGGTCCCATGGTCGAAGATCGTCGGTTGCACGAAATACCCGCCCGACTCCTCAGCCAGCGCGGAAGGCCCTCCGCCGTAAGCCACCTCGGCCCCCTCCCCCCTCCCGATCTCGAGGTAGGAGAGCACCTTGTCCATCTGCTCCTTCGAAACCTGCGGTCCCATCGTGGTCCGCGGGTCGAGCGGATCGCCCTGCCTGATCTTCTCGGCCCGTGCCACGAGCTTCTCCATGAACTGGTCATGAACCTTCTCCTCGACGAAGAGCCGCGATCCCGCGCAGCAGACCTGACCCTGGTTGAAGAAGATCCCCGTGAAGGTTCCCCGCACGGCCGTGTCCATGTCGGCATCGGCAAATACGATGTTCGGGCTCTTCCCGCCGAGCTCGAGGGAGGGCCTTTTGAGGTTCGATTTGGCCGCCGCCTCCATGATGAGGCGACCGGTCGCGGTCTCGCCCGTAAAGGCAACCTTGTCGACGTCCATGTGGGACGAAATGGCCGCGCCCGCCGTTGGGCCGAAACCGGTGACGATGTTCACGACTCCTTCGGGAATGCCCGCCTCGAGAACAAGTTCACCCAGGCGCAAGGCTGAAAGGGATGTTTGTTCCGCCGGTTTCAGCACGGAAGTGTTCCCACACGCGATTGCCGGCGCGAGCTTCCAGGAGGCCATGAGAAGAGGGAAGTTCCACGGAATGATCTGCCCGACGACACCCATGGGCTCCCGGAGCGTGTAGTTCAGAAACGGACCGTTGACCGGGATCGTGTCGCCGTGAATCTTCGTGACCCAGCCCGCATAGTAACGGAAGACTTCCGCGGCCATGGGAATATCGACGTTACGCGACTCGCGGATCGGCTTGCCGTTGTCAAGCGACTCAATTTCGGCCAGCTCATCGGCGTTCTCGAGGATCAAATCGCCCACCTTCCAGATCACATGCTGCCGCTCGGCGGGGAGCATTTTCGACCAGGGCCCATCGAAGGCCGCCCTGGCCGCCGCCACGGCGAGATCGACGTCCGCCTTGTCGCCCTCCGCGAGCGTGGTGAGCACCTGTCCGGTTGCGGGATTCAGCGCCTCGAAACGCTTACCGCTTTGCGCGTCAGCCCACTTGCCGCCGATCAGAAGCTTTCCGGGCTTGAAACGGGCCAGCTTCGGTGGAGTGAACTTCACCGTTTGTGTCGCCATGATCGCTCTCCTTTACTCGGGTTGGCAATTACCGGCAGATTCGGCGCACAACTTCGAATAGCACCTCGCAACCCAGCCCGACGTTGTCGGTCGATACCCGCTCATTGTGGCCGTGAATGCCCGCCAGCTCGTCAAAGGTCAGCAGGAAAGGGATGAAACCGTAGCTCTGGACGCCCCGCTGCCGGTACTGGCGGCAGTCCGTAAAGCCGGGGCAGACCTGGGGGAGCAGGCGCTCATCGGCCTTGCGATCGCTGAGGACCTCTTCGATCACGTCGTACAGGTCCGACTCGAGGCGCGTTGGAACCGGATCGCAAGCGTACATCGTCTCGATCGAGACGGCCGGATCGTTGATCTGCTCCCTGAGATCCTTGATAAAGGCCTCGCTCGACCGTCCCGGCAGCAGCCGGCAATCGAGTGTCGCCTCCGCCTGCGAGGGGATCACGTTCACCTTGTAGCCGGCCTTCATCGTCGTGAGAGAGATCGTATCGCGCGTCATGGCGCGGAGGAACGGGCTCATTTCGATCAAGCCGTGGATTACCTCTTCATCTTCGATGGCGGGAATCAAACCCGCGTTCGCCGCCGTCTCTATGAACTTCCGGACCTCCGGCAGCATGCGGAACTCCGTCTTCCAGCCGAGCGCGTTGTTCAGGGCACGGGCCATGCGCGCGGTTGCCACGTTCTCTCCCGGGACTGAGCCGTGGCCGGGCGTCCCCTCCGTCCTGAGCCGCAACCACACCGGCCCCTTCTCCGCGGGCGCAATGCCGAAGAGTTTCGCGGGCTGGGAAAGAAACTCACTGAGTCCGTATGCGCCCTCGTTGAGAACGTACGCCACGTCGAGAAGCTCCGGGCGGTTCTTCTCGATCCAGTGCATCCCGTGATGACCCGCCTCTTCTTCGTCAGCCACCGCGAGCAGGATGACATCGCGCCGGATGGGGACATTGTGACGCTTGAGGAGCAGAACGGTCATGAGCTCCAGTACGCCCATTCCTTTCATGTCCAGGGCGCCGCGCCCCCAGATCACTCCGTCCTTCACCACCCCCGAAAACGGATCCTCACTCCAGAATTCACGTTCGGCCGGTACAACGTCGGTGTGCGATAAAAGAGTGAGCGGTTTGCCTGCACCACCCGCACCTTCGAGGCGCGCAACGAGCGACGTCCGTCCGGGCGCGCCATCAAAGCGCTCGGTCTTGATCCCTTCCCGTTCGAGAATCCCCGAGAGAAAATGCGCAGCCGCCTCCTCGCCTCCGGGGGGATTCGTCGTGTCGATGCTAAGGAACTCCGAGAGGATGTCCACC
>CBDUXZ010000200.1:0-4741 GCA_965371325.1 uncultured bacterium
GCCGTGACGAACGGCCCGGGGCTCATCGGGTCTCTTCTGGTCGGCGTCTCCTGGGCCAAGGCCTTCGCCTATGTGCGGAACATTCCCTTCATCGGCGTGAATCACCACGAAGGGCACCTCGCCGCGGTCCGGCTCGACGGGGAGGCGGCCCCATACCCCCAGGTGGCCCTGCTCGTCTCCGGCGGACACACGAGCCTTTACCGGATCGAAGCGTTCGGCCGGTATCAGCTTCTCGGAGCCACCCGGGACGATGCGGCCGGGGAAGCGTTCGACAAGGTGGCCAATATGCTGGGTCTCGGATACCCGGGCGGCGCGGTGATCGAGCGCATGGCAGCCGAAGGAGACCCGGTTGCGGTGCGGTTTCCGCGTCCCAACCTCCGTTCGGGAGATCTGCAGTTCTCTTTCAGCGGCCTGAAAACCGCCGTCGCCAATCACCTGGCGCACCTCGACCATCCTCCTGATAAGAGAGAGTTGCGAGAGGTGTGCGCGGGTTTCCAGGCGGCGGTGATCGAGGTGCTGGTCGAGAAGACGGCGCGTGCCGTGAATGAAGCGGGCGTGAAAACCGTGTTGATCGCCGGTGGTGTTGCGGCCAACGGGGCCCTGAGACGCGCCATGACGGCGCGGATGAAGGCGTGTGACGCACGCGTCATCTGCCCGCCTCCCGCGCTTTGCACCGACAACGCGGCGATGATCGCCGCCGTTGGCGCGCGCCGGCTCATGGGTGGCGAGCGGCACGGGCTGGATCTGGGCGCCTACTCCCGCCTCACCCTGGGAGACGTCGCGTGAGCCGCGGGTCGCCTCCCGCCGAAGGCCGCACCCCTTCCGAGACCTCCCCGCGTCGTCTTCTCGATCGCCACGGTATCCATCCGAGCCGCCGGAAGGGGCAGAGCTTTCTCATTCAGCCCGGCATTGCCCGCCGCATCGCCCTGGCCGCCGAAGTAACGCCGGACACCGGCGTGATCGAGATCGGCCCGGGGCTGGGTATGCTGACCCGGGCCCTGGCGCCCCTCTGCAAGCGCGTGATCGCCATCGAAATGGACGCCCGCCTGACCCGCGTTCTGCGGGAGGAAGCGCAGCTCCCGCCGAACGTCGAGATCCTGGAAGCGGATGCCGTCAAGACCGATTACGCCGCGCTTGCGAAGCGGCTTCGCTCTCCGGCAACGATCGTTTCGAACCTCCCCTACGCCGTCTCGACGCCCTTGCTCTTCCGGTTTCTCGAGGCGGGCCCCGCCATCGGCCGCTGGGTGCTGATGCTTCAGCGGGAGGTGGCCGAAAGAATCCTCGCGGCGCCGGGCACCAAAACCTACGGGGCCCTCAGCGTCACCCTCGGGCTCTTCACGCAGGTGACGCGGCTCTTCAACGTCGGTCGGGCGAATTTCTACCCCAGACCGGATGTGGACTCGACCGTGCTTTGCTTCGACCTGCGGCCGCCGGGGGAAGTCTGCGTAGCTGATCCGAATCTACTGCGCGCCGTGATCAGGGAATCCTTCTCACAGCGCCGAAAAACGCTCGCCAACGCGCTGGCCACACTGCTCCCCGTGGGCGGCCGGAGCCTCCTCGAGGCGGCCGGGATTGATCCGAAGGCGCGGGGTGAGACGCTCTCGCCGGAGGATTTCGCGCGGCTGGCAAACACGCTCCACAACGCAGGCATCCGCTCGTGAAAAAGAGGGGACGCTCCCCTTTATCGCCAAGCTGCTGGATTGGTCGATAAGGTTGTGATAAAGGGGAGCGTCCCCTTTTTTCACTTCCGCGTGGTAGACAGGAGGGCCCCTTCTGCTCTCCCACCATCCTGAAGCAGGCAGCCTGCCGAGGTCCGGCCGTGGACAAGCCGCGCTACATAGTTGTCGAGGGACCGATCGGCGTCGGGAAGACGACCCTTGTGGAGCTGCTCGTCAAGGAGCTGAACGGGCTTCCCCTTTACGAGGCCGTGGAGCAGAACCCCTTCCTGGAAAAATTCTACAAGGATCGCGCGAAGTACGCCTTTCAGACGCAGCTCTTCTTTCTTCTTTCGCGGTATCAGCAGCAGCGCGAGATCAACCAGCCGGAACTTTTCAAACGCACGATCGTCTCCGACTATCTTTTCGCGAAAGATCGGATTTTCGCCTACCTGAATCTGTCCGACGACGAGCTGGCGCTCTACGAGCAGGTCTTCCAGATGCTGAACGCCCAGATCCCGACGCCGGATCTCGTGATCTACCTTCAGGCGTCGCCCGAGGTACTCGAGAATCGCATTGCGCTTCGGGGCAAATACTTCGAGCGGCACATCACCCGCGATTACCTCGAGGCGCTGTCAGAGGCCTACGCCAACTACTTCTTCCACTACGCGGACAGTCCTCTCCTCACGATCAACACCAGCGAGATCGACATCGTGAAACACCCCGAAGACTTCGCGTTGCTGGTCAAGGAGATCCGGCGAATGAAGCGGGGAACGAAGATTTTCGTTCCCCTGACCGGAAGCGGCCGCTCGGGCTAGAACTCCTCCGGGCGCAGCTGGCGTACCTTGACGCCGGCCTCGTGGAGCAGCCTGATGGACGTGTCCTGCAATGAGTAGGAAGTGCCGTAGATCAGCTCGCTGATCCCGGCGTTGATGATCATCTTGGTGCAGAGCAGGCAGGGTGAGTAGGTCGTGTAGAGCACGCTGTCCTTGATAGGCGTGCCGTGGTAGGCCGCCTGGGTGATGGCGTTCTCCTCCCCGTGGGAGCAGAGGCAGTCGCCGAGATTGGCGCCCGACGCGCCGAGCGACTGGCAGCGGGGGCACCCCCCTTCGTTGCAATTCTTTGTTCCGCGTGGCGTGCCGTTGTAGCCGGTAGAGATGATCCGCTTGTCCTTCACGATGATCGCGCCGACCTTCCGCTTCACGCAGTTCGATCGAGACGCCACCACCTTCGCGATTGAAATGCAGTACTCATCCCATCCCGGCCGTGTAAAATTTCCGATGAGCCTCGATACGAGCGACGATACATCGGCCTCGAAATCCGCGACAGATCCTTCGTTGGTCAGCACGTGATCGGCCAGCGCCGCGACGGCCTGGATCTGCTGGGCGTTTGCGTCCTTCGAAGCCGCCTCGCGGGCGTCAAGCGCCTGGAATGCCTCCCAGGTCGCCGGATCGCTCTCCCGCCCGCGCTCCTTCAGCCGCTCGAACCGAATCTCCGGCGACGCGTCCACCCGGAGAAGCGTGAAGCCCCCGAACTTTTTCAACGCCTCCACCTCGGCGGGGTTCCGGATGGAGTCGATGACGTAGTTTCGATCGTTCTCGAGCTTCGCGATCACGCGATCCGCCAGAGCTGCGGGGCCGTGCGTCTCGCGCAGCTCCGTGCCGATGCGGACCAGGTTCTCGCGGGAGACCGGGATGTCGCGCTGCTCCAGCTCTTCCCGAATTTCGTCCGAGAGTGAGTGGTAGACGAAGCTCCGCGCCTTCAGAAACTCCGCCAGCACTCCCTTGCCGGAACCGTTCGGTCCCGTGAGGCCGATGATGATCATGGTGCGCTCCCTAATGAACTCGACCGCGCCGTCGCGGTGGAGCTGACCGGGACACCTTGCCACGCCCCCGCCGTCCCTTGCAACGCCTTTCCGCCCCCGCCCGCTGTCCGCCGTGAAAAATTAGGGACGCTCCCATTTTAAAAGGGAACGTCCCCTTTTTAGTCGTAGTACTCGTTGCCGAGGTGGGTGATGAGGTCCTCGCCCTGGAGGTGGCGCAGGGTGTTCTTGAGCTTCATGAGCTGGATGAAGAGATCGTGCTCGGGGTAGAGCCCGGGGGCGGTCATGGGGCTCTTGAAGTAGAAGCTCAGCCACTCCTGAATCCCCTTCATCTTGGTCCGTTGGGCAAGGTCGAGGAAGAGGGCGAGGTCCAGAACGATGGGCGCGGCCAGGATCGAGTCGCGGCAGAGGAAGTTGATCTTGATCTGCATCGGATAGCCGAGCCATCCGAAGATGTCGATGTTGTCCCATCCCTCCTTGTTGTCGCCGCGGGGCGGATAGTAGTGGATCGACACCTTGTGAAAAAAGTCGCCGTAGAGCGTGGGGTAGACGTCGGGCTGAAGGATCTGGTTCAGCACGTTCAGCTTCGACTCTTCTTTGGTCTTGAATGAGCCAGGATCGTCGAGTACCGCGCCGTCACGGTTGCCTAGGATGTTCGTGGAATACCATCCGGCGAGCCCGAGCAGGCGCGACTTGATCCCCGGCGCGAGCATCGTCTTCATGAGGGTCTGGCCGGTCTTGAAGTCCTTGCCGCAAACCGGAATGCCGTTCTCGATTGCGAGCTGGCTGAGCGCGGGGGTGTCCACCGTCAGGTTCGGGGCGCCGTTCGCGAAGGGCACGCCGCTCTTCAGGGCGGCGTAGGCGTAAATCATGCTCGGCGCGATGTCCGCGTGGTTGTTCTTGAGGGCCGTTTCGAACGCTTCGATCGTCTCGTGAACGGGGGCGATCTTCGTGAAGACCTCCGTGCTGCCGCACCAGATCATGATGAGCCGCGAGCAGCCGTGCTCTTTTTTGAAGCGCGCGATGTCCTCGATCAGCTGCTCGGCGAGATCGAGCTTCGTCTTGCCGGTCTTCACGTTCGGGCCGTCGAGGCGCTTCACATAGTCGCGGTCGAAGACGGCCTTCATCGGGCGAATGTGTTCGATGGCGTCCTTCACCGACTCGATGAGAGGCTTCTCGAGGACGCCGGCGTTGGAGGCGGCGTCGTAGACGCTGTCTTCATAGATGTCCCATCCGCCGAAGACCAGATCGTCCAGCCCCGCGA
>CBDUXZ010000201.1:0-4727 GCA_965371325.1 uncultured bacterium
TGGTTTCAATCATCGAACTTGACACACTTTTGAATCGAATCCTGACGACTCTCAGAAATACTATGGAGATCGACAAGGCCTGGGCATGGCTCTATCTGGAGGGGAGCGACCGCTACCAGCTGGAGGCCACAGTCGGGGAGGAGAGGAGGCCAGCGGGCGATGCCATTATTTCCATGGATGATCCAGTGATTCAAACGCTGGACAAACAACCGCGCGTTCTTGTCACGGAGGAGCTTGAGCGCTTCGAGCTCAATCCCGTGGCCGTCGCCCTCGGAACCGCACTTCGGCGCCTTGGATGCGAAGCGTGCATTCCGCTCTACACCAAAAATCGCCTTATCGGAATTATCACCCTCGGCAAGAAAAATGACGGGGGCATCTTCAGCGTAGAGGATCTGAAGCTTCTCGCCACGCTCGGGAACGAGGCAGCTATCGCCATCGAGAACGCCCGCCTCTACGAGAGTCTGAAACACGAGCAGGCCGTTGCGGCCCGCTCCGAACGACTGGCCATGATCGGCACACTCACCGCCGGCCTCGCGCACGAGATTCGCAACCCCCTCGTTTCCGTGAAGACCTTCCTGCAGCTTCTTCCGGAGCGGATGGATGACGAGGAGTTCCGTACGTCTTTCCTTCAAATCACAACTGGAGAAGTCGAACGCATCACCGACCTGCTCAATGAGCTCCTCGAGCTTGCACGTCCATCAGAGCCCATCTACAGCCCGGAAGACCTCCCGAAGGTCGTCGATCAAATGGCTACCCTTGCCAGGAACGAGGCCTTTAATCAGGGTGTTACGCTCACCACGCGCTACGACGAAAACCTTCCGTTGATCACGGTCGATGCCAAGCAGATCAAGCAGGTCGTTCAAAACCTCCTCAACAACGCCATTCAGGCAACTCCGAGGGAGGGGACGGTCCATCTGGACGTACGCGGTCATCGCAGCGCCGATGATGAGCCTCAGGTTCAGATCGAGATCTCCGACACCGGGAAAGGAATCCCCGAAGAGGATCTTGCGAAGATCTTCACACCGTTCTTCACGACGAGAGATGCCGGTACCGGTCTTGGCCTTGCCATGGCCAACCGGATCATCGAGGACCATCACGGCACGATCGAGGTCAAAAGCCAGGTCGAAGGCGGCACCGCCTTCATCATCACCCTCCCGCTCGATCCCTTCCCCGACACCGGCTCCGAGCCTGAAAAGGCCTGATTTCTCTTTCCTGCCCGGCCGCCAAATAAGTGAAAAGTTTTTCTCAATTTGTGTAATCTTTCCTCTCGCGCCCATTTGGGCACCTTGCGGGACGTTTCTCGCCTGTTCGCGGTCGAGAGAATTCCCTTTATTTTTCAGGTACTTGCCTGGATTGCGCGGAACACTCCCGGCCCTTCAAAACTGACCGTCGATTTGGCACGCTCCTTGCGCTTGATTGGCTCTGAGTGGCCCGAATTTCTTGCATTTTTTCCCGGGCCAGCCATACCTCAACCCCCGCCGGCACGGCCGGGGCCGAGGAGTCGCGACATGCCCCGGATTCTGGTGGTCGATAACAATCCGAACGTTCGGGAGACGGTGAGGGTCGTCCTCGCCGATCTGGCGCCCGTTGGAACGGCATCTCTCGGCGATGACGTCATGACCCAGCTTGCCCGGGAACCGGCGGAGCTGCTGGTTCTTGGTCTTTCGCCGCCGCTCGAACACCCCCTTCGCATCCTGCGCGAAGTTCTTCTTGCCGATCCGAATGTTCGCATACTTATTCTCTCCGACCGCGACCTCCTGCCGACGGCCCAGCGGATCTTCAACTACCGTATTGAAGCGATCCTCGCGCAGCCCTTCGACGCCCACGAGCTGCGTCAGCGCGCGACAAATATCCTATCCGGTCACGATCGGCTGCCGACCCTGCGCGAAGCGCTGGAGCAGGAGACTTCCAGGCCCCCGTCCCGAAGCCACGACCTCTCTCTTCTCCTGCCCGGCACGCTTCATCCTTTTTTCCTCCGTATCGCAGGAAGCACCGCCCACGTTGTTATCGAGGGAGAACGTGGCACCGGAAAGACCGCACTGGCGCACAGGCTGCACATCGAGAGCCCGTGGCGGAACGCGCCCTATGAACGAATCGACGGCTGGGCCGTCACGGAGGCGCGCATCAATGCCACGCTTGATCGTCTGGCTGAAAATGGCTCTCCCCGTGAGAGCGTGGCCACGCTCTGCATCGAGGAGATTGGACTCCTCTCCCCGGAACTTCATCCCGTCTTGAGAGATATCGCCGAGGGTATCTATCCGCCGGGAACACCGCCGCGTATCTCGAGGATGACCTTCCGCCTCATCGTTACGACAACGGAACCGCTGTCCGATCTTGCGAGCCGCGGCGCCATTCAGCGAGAGCTTCGTGATGCGCTGGCAATCCTGAGTCTCAAGCTCCCGGCGCTCCGGGAGCGCGACGCCGAACTGGATGGGCTCTGCGTCACCATCGCGGATGATTGGGCACGGCGCCATGGACGAAGCTCCCCACGGTTTTCCCAGGCGTCGCTCGAACGGCTTCACAGCTACCTCTGGCCCGGCAATCTGCGCGAACTGCGCGCCGTGGTGGGGCGCGCCATTGCGATCACCGAAGGGGACGAAGTGTCAGGCGAAGCGATCAGCTTCGTCGAGGGCGCATCTCTCTTTTCCGGCATTGCCCAAACGACACTCGCCGGAGAGGCGATTCCCCCCGCGTCCGAACGGCCGAAGACCAAGACCGGTGAACCCTCCACGATCGAAAGCCCCCAAGCCCGGGCCGGTGAATCCTCTTCACTTGAAAGTCGGCCTGCCGAGGCACTGCCGAGATCCCTGGAGCTAGTGGCGCAGCTCCTCGCGCACGAGGTGAAAAACCCGCTTGTCGCGATCAAGACGTTCACGCAACTGCTGAAAGACAAGTTCGACGACGCGGATTTTCGCGAACGCTTTTACGACATCGTGAGCTCCGACGTGGATAGAATTGATGCGCTGGTCGAAGTGGCTTCCGCCTTCTCCCGCTTCGGAAAACTTCACCCGGCCGCGGTGGACATCGGTGAAATGCTCGATCAGGTGCTCAAGGGCTCCGAACAAGGCTTTCTCAACAAACGCATCGTGGTGCTGCGGGAGAGCAGCGGCACTTCGCGCCCGGTCCGAGCCGACAAGGAGCAGCTGAACTTCGCGTTGCAGGCGATCATTTCCAAGGTGGTCAATGTCATGCGCGAGGGCTCCGCCTTGCAGATCGAAACCGCCGCGGCGCCGGGCAAAGAAGGCGAGAAACCGCGCCATATCACCACCCTCCGCTTTGCCGGTGGCGAGGGGCTTCTCGAGGAACTTCCCGTGGTGGGCGGCGGCCCGGAGGCGCCGCCGGGAAGCCTCGAAGTGGCGCTCGCGAAGGAAATTCTCTCCCGCCAGGGAGGCGCGCTGCGTTTTCAAACAGCAAACGAAGACACCACCATTCTCACGATAGACCTCCCCACCGAATAAAGAACGCGGCTCAAACTTCCGTTGCCATCCGATCAGCCCGTGATATAATCTTTCCCCCTCAGCAAGTACTCACGTTCGCCAACCACTGACAAGCTAGCGCTTACATGACGCAGAAAATCCTCGTCATCGATGATGAGCCGAGCGTCCGCGAGTCGCTCAAGATGGCTCTCAAGAACGACTTCCTGGTCGTGACGGCGTCGACGGCCGAGGAAGGGTACAAGATCGTCGAGGAAGACCCTCCAGATCTCGTACTCCTCGACATCATCATGCCGGGAATTGACGGCCTCACTGCGCTCGAGCGAATTCGTGCAATGAACGAGCGCATTCCTGTCCTCATGCTCACGGCATCGCAAACCCGTAACACAGCTTTCCAGGCGGGCAGGCTCGGCGCCTACGACTACATCATGAAGCCGTTCCAGATCGAGGAGCTGCGGCTCAAGCTCTCTCACGCGCTGGAAGCCAAGGCGCTGAGAACCGAGAATATCGAGCTTCGCTCGGAGGTGAAGAAGCGCTACCAGTTCGGGAACATCATCGGACGTAGCAAGAAAATGCAACGAGTATTCCAGACAATCGAGCAGATTTCCGGAACGAAGACGACGATTCTCATTTCGGGCGAGAGCGGTACCGGCAAGGAACTGGTGGCAAAGGCCGTCCACTACAACTCACCCAGGCGCGACAAGCCCTTCGTCCCCCTGAACAGCGCGGCCATTCCCGAAAGCCTCATCGAGAGCGAACTGTTCGGCCACGAGAAGGGGGCTTTCACCGACGCCCGGTCGCGGCAGATCGGAAAGTTCGAGATGGCCGACGGTGGAACCCTCTTCATGGATGAGATCGGCGAGCTGTCGCCGGCCACGCAGGCCAAGATCCTGCGTGTCCTCCAGGAGAAGGAATTTCAGCGCGTCGGCGGCGTGGAGACGATAAAGATCGACGTACGCCTGATCACCGCAACCAACAAGGACCTCGAACAGGCCATTCGAAACGGAACCTTCCGCTCCGATCTTTTCTATCGCATCAATGTGGTTCCCGTTTTTTTGCCGCCCCTCAGGGAACGGCGTGAGGACATCCAGCTCCTGCTCAATTATTTCCTCAAAAGAACCGCGGGCGAGAGCGGCGGATCCCCTAAACACTTCACGAAGGAAGCCCTCGATCTTCTCGTCAACTACGAGTGGGCCGGTAACGTGCGGGAGGTGGAGAACGTCGTTGAAAGGGTCGTAACGCTATCCGACCAGCAGGAGATGGACGTCGGTGATCTCCCCGACGAGGTCGTGA
>CBDUXZ010000202.1:0-4725 GCA_965371325.1 uncultured bacterium
ACGGTCCCGCACATCAGCGCCCCGGCTCGGTGAAGCGGCAGAGTTTACCCGGGCAACCCCGCTTGTCAACGGCAACATTCCCCGCCGGGGCGAGCGGCGCGGAAGCCCCCCCACACCGGCCCCGCGGATGCGCTAAGGGCCTAAAAATCAGGCATAATCTAGGCCAACCATCGCGGCCTTGTCAACGCGGAAGAACCCTGAAAGCGCTGGGTTTTAGTCCTCCGGCGACCCATCGCCGCCGGGGGCGCGCCTTGACACGCCGCAGCCCCGTGGCTATCTGGCCTCTCGTTCACCTTCGCCCCCCGACGCGATGAACCAGACCTCTCCCCCCCGATGCGCGAGTTCATGATCATGGAAAGTGCAACCCTCGTCGCCGTGGCAACCTATCTGGGCGTCGGGCTTGCTGCCGGACTCCTCGCGGGAATGCTCGGCGTCGGCGGCGGGATAGTCATGGTCCCGCTTCTCCTCATCATCTTTTCCCGTCTCGGCTACGGAAACATCGATCTCATTTTTCCGCTGGCGACGGGAACCAGCCTCGCCGTTATCGTACCCACTTCGGCCTCGAGCGCGTGGGGCCACCACCGCCACGGGAACGTGCTGTGGAAAAGCGTCCTGGCCATGGCGCCGGGTGGTCTCCTGGCGGTTTACCTGGCCTCCCTGGTGGCCATGCGCACGGCCGGCGCTACCTTGATGAGCGCTTTCGGGGTCTGGCTGATCCTCGTCTGCCTGCAGATGCTCATCTTCGAGCCCAAGCCGCGGGAGGGCCCGCGCCCCCTGCCCGACTGGCTCACATTTTTGATCATCGGGACCATCTCCGGCGGCATCTCCTACGTTTTCGGTGTGGGGGGCGGAATCGCCGCGGTCCCGCTCCTGGTCCTCCTCGCCCGGACGCCGATTCACCAGGCTGTGGGAACCTCGAGCGCCCTCATCGTGTTTCTGGCGGCTTACGGCACGGTCATCAATCTCTGGCTCCGGCCGGATGCGGGAGGGCTTCCCGAATTTTCCCTCGGCTATGTGCACCTCGTTGCCGCCGGCTGCCTCATGCCGACCAGCATCATCATGGCCCGGGTCGGCGCAAACCTGGCGAATGCCGCGCCCGCCGCAGTTCTGCGAAAGCTGTTTGCCCTGCTCCTGGGCGCGGAGGGGCTTCGCCTCGCCCTCGGCTAGGCGAAGCAGTGATTGAAAACGCGATGGACGATCACTAATCTTTCCGGGGCCGCCAGTGCGCCGGTCCCCTGAGGAGAAATCTCTTGGCCAACGCGGTCCGCGTTCGCTTCGCGCCCAGCCCCACGGGAAGCCTGCACCTGGGGAGCGCCCGCACCGCGCTCTTCAACCACCTCTTTGCCCGCCATCACGGCGGTACCTTCATCCTTCGCGTGGAGGATACCGACACCGAGCGGTCGACCAATGCGTCGACCGAGGGGATTGTCGACGGGCTCTCCTGGCTCGGCATCGATTGGGACGAGGGACCCTTCTACCAGTCGCGGCGAGCGAACCTCTACGCCGAGGCGGTGGAGGATTTGCTGCGTCGAGGCCTGGCCTACCGCTGCGTCTGCACGCCGGAGGAGCTGAAGGGGCGGCGCGAGGCGGCCCGCGCAGCGGGACGTCCGCCCGGCTACGACGGGCGTTGCCGCGACCGAACAGACATTCCCCCCGGCACCGCCGCCGCCGTTCGCTTCAAGGTCGCCCGGGAAGGCGAAACCGCCTTCGACGATCTCGTGAAGGGGCCAATGACGAAGCGCAACGCGGAGATCGACGACTTTGTCATCCAGCGCTCGAACGGCACGCCGATTTTCTACCTCGCCGTGACGGTTGACGATGCCGAGATGGGCGTGACCCATATCATTCGGGGCGATGATCACGTGGCGAACAGCTTCAAGCAGCTTCTCCTCCTCCGTGCGATGGACGCCCCCGCGCCCAGGCTGGCCCACCTTCCTCTCATTCACGGACTCGACAAGGGCCGCCTCTCGAAACGGCACGGAGCCACCAGCATCCAGGCCTACCGTGACACCGGGTATCTCCCGTCGGCGATGAACAACTACCTCGCCCGGCTTGGCTGGTCCGCCGGAGACCAGGAGATTTTCACGCGCGAGGAACTGGTGGCGAAGTTCCGCCTGGAGAATGTCGGGAAGAGCCCGGCCATCTTCAACCCCGAGAAGCTGCTCTGGTTGAACGCGCATCACCTTCGGCACACGCCCGCCGCGGAGCTGACCGGCCATGCACGCCGCCTCCTCGAGGCGCGCGGTCTCTCTCCCGAGAGCGAGGCCGAGGGCCGCGACGGCGATTGGCTCGCGCGGGCCGTGGAAGCCCACCGGGAGAGGAGCCGTACACTCGTCGAGATGGCCGACAGTCTCGCGCCCTTTCTCGCGGATGAAGTCGTCTACGATCCTGCCGCGGCGAAAACCCTCACGGAAGCCACCACCGGACCGCTGGCGGAAATCGCCGACCGTCTCTCCGGGATGACCGACACCCGCCCGGAGGCTGTCGAGCCTCTGTTTCGCGAGATCGCGGAGCACTACGGCATGAAGCTGAAGCAGGTGGCCCAACCCGTGCGTGTGGCGCTCGTGGGAAAGAAGGTGAGTCCCGGCATCTTCGAGGTCATCGCGCTCATGGGACGGGAGAAGACGCTCGCGCGAATCCGGCGCGCGCTCGAATACATCAGCGCGGGCGGTGAGACGAAAAAATAGGGACGCTCCCCTTTTTCGGAGCGCGTATCTACCAATCCAGCGATCCGGAGAAAAAGGGGAGCGTCCCATTTTTAAGCGTCTTGCCAGGGTGGGCGGGCGTTGCTATAAAAAGCAGGCTGCTGGGGGATCGTCTAGCGGCAGGACGGCGGGTTCTGGCCCCGTTAACCTAGGTTCGAATCCTAGTCCCCCAGCCACTTTTTTGTCTGCGCCACCCACCGCAGCGGTCCCTTCGTCTAGCGGTTAGGACACCGGCCTCTCACGTCGGTAACACGGGTTCGAGTCCCGTAGGGACCACCAGGTAAAAGAAGGCGGTCCGGTTCTCCGGGCCGCCTTTGCCGTTGGGGGTCGCTCGAATTAGCCGTTGAGAAAGAGGAAGGAGGCGAGGGCGCGCTGGCTTTCGGGGTCCATCTCGACGAACTCCACGGCGATCCTGCCGGGCTCCCCCTTCTTCTCGATACGCCGGATCACGCGCCCCACCGGCTCGATCACGCGTTCTGTCTGGGGCAGGCGAAAGCGGATGCGCACCGGCCCCTCGAGGGCCCCCGCGGCCTGGGTTTCAATCAGCGCCCCCGATCCGCTCAGATTGACGAGAAAACCGTTCGCCTGGATCGCCCCCGCCTGCACCTCCGCCAGACGCTTGAGTGCGAGACGGGGGGGAGGGCGCCGGATATCCTCGTTCAGCAGGTAGCGGACCTTCGCAATCAGCTCGAAGGGGTTGGCCGGCACGCGGACGATTTCATCCGGCTGGCCGTCGGGAAGCGGTCCGTCCCGGTCCATCGCGTTCGGAAGGGTCCCCGGCGCCTCTGCTTCACCGGGCGCATCACCGCCCGCGAAGGGCTCCCCGTCATCGGCCGTCACAACCGCCAGTACCGGGACCTCGCGAAGTGAACGTTCGCTCCGGAGCGCACGAAGAAGCGCTTCCCCACCGGGACCCTCGGCGGGGGCGCCCGCAACGACAAGGTCGGGCGCGCTGCGGGCGGCGAAGCCAATCGCCTCACGCGCGCTTTGGACCGCAAAGACGAGATAACCGGCGCGTCCCAGTATCGCGCGCGGCAGGTTCGCGGCCGTCCTGTCTGCTTCGATGAAAAGGATCGACTTCATGGGTTTCGGCCACTCCGGCCCTGAAGATCCCCCGAAGAGTGGTGCCGAACGCTTCCGGCGCGATCGTGAAGGGAGTGCGGGCGCCACGTTACACGCTGGCAGAACGGAAATCAAACGAATCGGAATGACTGCGGGAGAGAGCGCTCTGTGGTGCGCAAAACGGTAAAAAAAAGAGGCCGCCGGGCAGAGCCCGACGGCCACCGGGTGATTCGCACGCAACGGGAGGACGCCACGCGCGAAAGGCACTCAGTTAAACGGTGAGAGACCTCCCAGGCAGAGCATCCAGAGTCCGTAGAGATTCTTCATCAGCTTGAGCAGCTTCTTTCGAAGCCCCTCCTTGAACTCGGGCGACGCCTCCAAAGGGCCGGTATCCTCCTCGCAAAACTCCTGAAACTCTTCTTCTTCCCGATCTTTGGCGCTCATAATCACTTTCGGCTCCTCGGGGGGACCGACTCCGGGGTTAGATCCGCGCTTCTTCACGGACGCTTTTCGATCCATCGTCGTTAGACCCAGTTAAAACCACGCCTGGTTAAACCCACGCCAGGCTCTGGTTCTCCGCCTCGGCCCCTGGTGTCAGGAGTTTCTTTATTCGATAGAGATTTGACTTGATTGAATCCTTCGACTTGTTGGTTTTCTTGGCGATCTGCGCAATGCTCAGATTCTCCATGTGTCGCATCCTGAACACCTGGTACTGTGAATCGGAGAGAGCCTTTAACGCGCGATCAAACGACGTGATCGCCTCCTTCATTTCCAGTTGTAGATCCGGCCCGTACTCGAGGCTGGTCTTCTCGAGCCCAAGCCGGATTCGATCCTCGTCGTTCATCGGCACATCGGAATTTTTGTTCCGCCGGAAGTAGTTATTGATGTTGTTCTTCATGATCCCATAGATCCACGAGAGAAGCGACGAGCGCCCCTCGAAGCTCTTGAGAGATGTGAA
>CBDUXZ010000203.1:0-4681 GCA_965371325.1 uncultured bacterium
CTTCCTGGCGTCGGGTCCGCTTCCCATCGAGTACCTTTTTCTCGAGCTGACCACGGCCCGTCCGTGGAGCGTCCTGGACACTCTCACCGCCGGGAAGGCTCTCGCCGCAGGCCTTTCTCTCGAATTCGATGATATCGATCGGACGATCCAGCTTCAAACTTACGTGGCTACCGGGATTGCATTTGGTTTTGATGGCGAGGCGCTCTTCTTCGAAGACGTCAACCGCTCCGCGCCCATGGATCCGGCATCGACCGTGCCGGACGCCACGAACGCCACGCCCTTCCTCAGCGCCAAGGCGAACCAGGCCAACCGGACGTTCTTGGCCAAGGCCGCAGCACAGGCCGAGCGGGCGAGGGCGGTGCTCCAGAAGTCGCCGATGTATGCCCAAGCGATGAATCGGGGCGAAACCTTCAAGGGCAGCAACGAGTGGGGCGTGGCGGCGGACAAGACCGCCGAGGGCACCCCCCTCATCGCGAACGATCCGCACCTCTCCCTCAATATCCCCTCGACCTTCTACGAGTGGCACCTGATCGTCGAGGGCGACCCCGTGGATGGTGACATGAACGTGAGCGGGGTGGCTTTTCCCGGTGCGCCAGGTGTGATTCTCGGCCAGAACCAGAGCATCGCGTGGGGCGCTACCGTGAATCCGATGGATGTGAACGATTTCTTCAGCGATACGCTGAAGGTCGCCCAGCCCGAGTGCTTCCTTATAGGCGAGCTCGCATGCATCGAGAGCGACGGCCAGCACTTCCCCGTGCTGATCGAGACCGCCGTCTACTCGGTCAACCAGCTCGACGGCATTCTGGATAACGTCGTGGTGGCGGCCCTGCCCCCATCGGTGACGACCATTGCGACGGTGCCTTTCCGGAGCTTCGGACCCGTTCTCGACATCGACGATCCCAGCGTGCTCCTCCCCCCTTTTGGGGTCACGAGCGCGCTCGTCCTTCAGTACACGGGTTTTCACGCCACGCGCGAGCTCCAGACCTTCCAGACCTGGAACCGGGCCGAGAACCTCGGCGATTTCCTTACCGGCCTCGCGAACTTTGATGTCGGCTCCCAGAACTGGGCCTACGCCGATGTCGACGGCAACCTCGCCTACTTCACCAGCGCGGAGAATCCGCTCAGGAAGGATCTGGAGCAGGGCGGGGTTGTGGGTCTGCCGCCCTTCTTCATCCGCGACGGATCCGGCCCCAACAACTGGGTGCCCGATCCGGCGCGCTCGCAGGGGCAGGCAATCCCCTTCGCTGTTCTCCCCGCCGCGGAGATGCCGCAGACGATCAATCCCGTGAACGGCTTCTTCGTGAACGCCAACAACGATCCCGCGGGCACGACCCTCGACAACAACGCACTCAACCAGGTGCGCCCCTCGAAGCCGACCGCAATCTACTACCTGAACCCGGGGTACGCGGACGGCCTCCGGGCTGGACGCATCGATCGGCTGGTGCAGGGGAAGATCGATGCTGGGGAGCCGATCTCCCGGAAGGACATGAAGGCCTTCCAGTCGAACGTGCAGGTGCTTGACGCGGAACTCATGACGCCCTTCCTGCTGACGGCGTTTGCTAACGCCTCGGATGCAGGCGCGCCGCCTGAGCTGGCGGCCTTCGCTGCCGACGCCGACATTGCCGAGGCTATCGGACGGCTCGCCGACTGGGATTTCTCGACCCCTACGGGGATTCCCGAGGGCTACGACGCGAGCGACAAGAACGGCGTGCGCAGCAACAAGGTGAAGCAGGCCGAGAAGGATGCTGCCGTCGCCGCGACGATCTACAACCTCTGGCGGGGCAAGGCCATTCGATCAACCATCGACGCCGCGCTCGCCTCGCATTTTGTTCCGGGGACGGGCTCGACGGCCGCGCTGAAGGGGCTCTTCCACCTGCTGAACGAGGCTCCCTTCGACGGCGTTGGCGCGTCCGGCATCAACTTCTTCCCGACGCCCTTCTCGGTAGGTGACGCCGGAGACCGCCGGGACGTCACCCTGCTTGCGGCGCTTAGGGACGGGCTCGACGCGCTCGCCTCGGCTGAGTTCGCCCCGGCCTTCGGCAACTCGACGGATCAGGACGACTACCTCTGGGGCAAGCTGCACCGGATCACGTTCGACCATCCGTTCGTGCCGTCGTTCTCGATACCGCCTGCGGCCGGCTTCGGCAACCTCGGGCCGGGGCTGTCGGGCCTCGCGCGTGACGGCGGCTTCGGAGCGGTGAACGCCTCGAGCTTCTCCGCGCGGGCCGACGGGTTGAACAGCTTCAAGTTCGGCAGCGGGCCGGTGCGCCGTTTCGTGGCCGGACCGCGTCTGACGGGCGGCAGCCTGAGGATGCGTAGCGTGAACGTCATCCCGGGCGGACCCTCCGAGAATCCCTTCAGCCCGAACTACGCGACCCAGCTCGGCGTCTGGCTGACGGGGGATTACCACGATGTTCTTATGGGCAAGAAGATTCCTAAAAAGAGTACCCAGACCGACGAAACGTTCGTTCCTGCGCCCTAGATCGCCGGGGCGCGGAATTACGTTTTCTCCGAACTTTCTGTTTCGGGGTGTGAATGGGGGAGCGGGGCTCGCAGAGCGGGCCCCGTTTCCTTACCATTCCCGAAAGAGGTGAGAGCGGTGCCAGAGTGGATTCGCCTTGCAACCGAGCAAAGTGTCGTGATTCGGGCCCTGAAGTACGGCGTCGTCGTGGGTGCTATTCTGATTGCCATCAATCATGGCGACGCGATCCTGGCGGGCGATCACCTCGGTGCGGACCGCCTGCTCAAGATGATCCTCACGGTGTTCGTTCCCTACATGGTCTCGACGCTTTCGAGCGTCGGCGCCATACAGGCCCTGAACAAGTAAACGGGGTCTGACCCCATTATTTCAGGCTTCGCTGTGCCAGTAGCCGTGGAAGCTCAGGGGGATGTGGTTGCTCAGGTGGATGATCGCCTCGGGTCCCTTGAAGAGACGTTCGGCGTCGAGGATAGCGATGTAGCTGTCGCGCGTGTGGCTGTTGTAGACCTCGGTGAGAATCCAGCCCGGTTCACGCTGAGGGTCGTCCGCGTACCAGTAGTAGGGGCGGGGAGCGAATACCGGCTCGCCACAGTAGTGACCTTTTCCGAAGTCGTGGGCATCGGTGTCGCCGGTTTCCATATCGACCCGCATGACGCTCGAGAAGAAAATCTCGTTGCTCCCGGCCGCCGCGACGTAGCCGTAACGGTGCCGGTTGCAGCTCAGGCGCTGGTTGACGAAGGGGAACTCGTGGTTCCCTCGCACGACAACCTTCTCCTCGACCCGCTTTTTGTTCAGATTGATGACGTAGCGCCGGATTTCGCCCCGCGCGCCCCATTCCCCCACCTTCCCCGACATGACGGCGTAGAGCCCCGGGTCGTCGCCGATGAACTGATCCGCGTCTCTGTAGCCGACGAAATCCGCGACGATCTCGCCCGCCTTCTCGTAGGCGTTAAGGGTGTGCCACATCCAGGCGGGCCCCGCCTCGAGCCGTAGCGGCTTCTCTTCCCCTTCGCGCTCCATCACGAGGAGCATGTTTCCCCGCTGCGGCCGCCAGCGCATCGCGCCGGCGAAGCTGCTTGCGCCGATCAGGAACTGCGAAATTCGAATGTCGATGGGGAGGATGTTGAAGATAATGTGGCGCTGCGAAACAAAGAAGTCGTGCATGTAGGAGTAGCGCGGCATCTCCAGAACGCGATGGTGCTTGAGGGAGCCGTCCTTGTTGAAGATGGTGACGTGGAGCATGGCGTCGCTGCCGTAGTCGACCCCGAAATGGATCCACTCGCCCGTGACGCTGTCGACCTTCCAGTGCGCGGCGTAGAGCGCTTTCCCTTCCTCGAGGCCCAGGCGAGACTCGCCAATCGTCTTCAGGGTCTCGGGATCCAACTCGTAGGGCTGCGCGCTTTCGTCGAAGGCGTAGAGCCTGTCGCCACGACGGATGACGGTGACGCCCGCCTGATTGGCGATGTTCGCGCCGACGTTCGTAAGCATCCCGCCCGGCGCCTGCGTGGTCCAGGTCTCGTAGAGGTAGCGCCTGGCGGACTCTTCCTCGACGTACTTCTTTGTTCGCACAAAGCGGTTCCTGAAGTGCACGTTCCCGTCGGCAATCCGGATCGCCTGGATCATGCCGTCGCCGTCCAGGATGCAGCGCTTCCGCAGCCCGCCGCGATCGAAGAGCCCCGGTCCGTTGCGATAGAGAACACCCCGCAGATCCCGCGGGATGGTCCCCTCCGTGAGGGTGGAGTAGTTGAGTTCTTTTCGAAGGGAGGTTGCCAGGCCGAGAAAGGATTCCCCCTCGTCCAGCCTGGGCGTGTCACTGCTGTTGAGCGGGAGATTGCCCGCCTGGCAGCCTGCGAGCGCAAGTCCCGCGCCCGCGCTCCCGGCAAGCTTCAGAAAATGCCTCCGCGAGAGCCCGCCCCGCGCCCGCGCGTTTTTTCCCGTTTCCCGCATGGGTACATCCTACTTAAAAAATCGGGTCTGGACTCTTTATTTAATCAGGCGGGGGTGGAGAGGGAAAGGGCGAAATAGTTGTTCTCGGAGGGGAACCAGTGAAGGAGCTTGAGCCCCGCGTCCGCGAGCATCTGCGCGACGGAAGTCTCGGTGTATTTTTGGCTGATTTCCGTCTGCATCGCTTCGCCCTTCGCAAAATGGAAGCTGCGGTCGAGCTTTTCCACACGGGCCGTGAGGGCGCGGATGGCCCGAAGC
>CBDUXZ010000204.1:0-4664 GCA_965371325.1 uncultured bacterium
CAGAGCGTGTCTTGGAGCACGGGCCCACAGGGAAATCTGTTCCCGAGCGAATGTGAAATCGTTTCTACGCTTGAAATCAGACAGAACCAGAGGGAAGGCTCAACTTTGGGCCGGTCAACTGCGCCGACACCTTCGGATTGGTCCCAGGGTGGATGGACGCCCCAGACGCATCTAGCTCACCGCCAAGTTGATGCAAGAAACCCGCAAAAATGGCCATGTATCAAGGCTTTTTCAAGGTGACAGGATTGTAAAGATGCAGAGTTCGTCCGTAGCTCAACAGATGAAATTGTAGGCGCTGGAGGGCCGAAACGCACCCCTCCGGGGATGCACAATCACCCCTTCCGGCGCCCACGCGTGCGGGAAGGCACGGGCGCGGCACCTGGAGTTCGATCACGGCTCAGCGTATGTTTCCGTAAAGGTCGGCAAGAGCCGGCAAGATAAGGAACCCCTGCTTGTTCGTGTACGTACTCTTCGCATTCTTCTCCGGTATCACCGCACTCGTGTACCAGATTGTCTGGACGCGACAGGTTGCGCTGTTTCTCGGCAGCCAGATCGAGGCCATCTCGATCGTGCTCGTTTCCTTCTTCGGCGGGCTGGCGATCGGCGCCCGCTATTTCGGCGGTCACGCCGACCGGGCACATGCGCCGCTCCGCCTTTTCGGCAACCTCGAGATGGCCGCCGGCACCCTCGCGATTATCTCCCCCTTCATCCTTCAGGGGTTGGGCGGGATGCCCGCTGCCGTTCTTTCGCCCAACGGGCGTCTTCTCCTCGTGGGGTTGATCCTCTTCCCGATTCCTTTTCTCCTCGGCGGAACCGCGCCCGCGCTTACCCGATGCGCCGTCCGGGAAATCACGCGCACGGCAGCGGGGGCGGGATGGATCGTGGGCGCGAACACGGCGGGCGCTCTGCTCGGCGTCATCATTGCGGTCCTCGCAATCCCCGTTCAGGGCATGCTTATTACGCTCCTCGCCGCAGGTTCCCTGGCCATCCTGGTCGGTGCGATTGCCCGGGGTCTCGCGCGGCCTCTCGACGTGGTGAAAAGGATCGAAGAAACGCGTTACCGTGTACCCAGGATAGTGCTCGCAGGCGCCTTCGTTGCCGGCATAGCGACACTTGCATACGAGGTTCTCGTTGCGCGCGCCGCCGCCCTCATCCTCGGCTCCACACTCTACGCCTGGGGATGCGTGCTGGTCCTGCTCCTGGCCGGTCTTGCCGGGGGCACAATGTTTTTCGGGCGGCGGGCCTCCGGGGCAACAAGTCCGGAGCGTGACCTTGGGATTGTCGAGACCGCTGCTGCCTTTGCTTTGGCAGCAGGGCTTTCGTGGGTCGTTCCCGACTATGCCGTGCCGGCTCTAGGCCTCACGCCCCGAAGCCTCGTCCTGATATCGCTTTGCGTCTTTCCCCCCGCCTTCCTCATGGGGGCTGCCTTCCCCTACTTCGTGCGGCTCGGTGTGGGTTCCTTCGAATCCCTTGGTAAGGCATTCGGCACGGTCAGCGCGGTCAACACGGGGGGCGGCATTCTGGGCGCGCTCCTGGCCCCCTTCCTGTTCCTTCCCCTCCTGGGTTTGCGGGAAAGCCTCCTCTTGTGCGTTTGCCTTAACGGCCTTCTGGGAACTTTCTTTCTGGTGCGTGGTTCCGAGAGACCACGCCAGGGATGGGCCCGGGGCGGACTCGCGGCGCTCATCGTCGTGCTGGCGGCGGCGCCCGCCTTCCGCCCGCCGCCGGTCACGACGGACAGCCGAATCATCCACAGGAACGACGGCCGGCAGGCCAGCGTCGCCGTCATCAGGGCCGCCGGCGGAAGGGCGCTGATCGTCGATGGAGACCCGGAGGCCGGCACCACCCGCGAGGCGCTGGAAACGGAGACCCTCCTTGCCCTTCTGCCCCTGGTGCTTCATCCGGATGCCCGGGATTTCCTCGAAGTCGGCCTCGGCTCGGGCATCACGCTGGGCACGGCGGCGCGTTTTCCGCTGCGACGGGTAGACTGCGTCGAGATCGCCTCCTCCGTCATCGCAGCGGGACGCTTCTTCGAACCGGAGAACAGGGGTGTCACCCGGAGGGATGATCCCCGGGTTCGCATCTTCCACGACGACGGCCGGGCGTTCCTGGCGCGCCACGGCGGCGCATACGACGTCATCGTGGCCAACACGCTCCACCCCTGGTCGGTCGGCGCGACAGGACTCTACTCCCGTGAATACTTCGGCCGGGTGCGAGCCGCCCTGAGGCCGGGTGGGATTGCGGTGCAGTGGGTCCCCATCGCCCGCATCAGCCGGCGCCAGCTCGAAGCCATCCTACGGACCTACTTCACCGTCTTCGATGAGGGGGACGTCTGGTGGGGCGCCGAGAACCTGTTGCTCGTCGGCTGGAAGGCCCGGGAGGGATCCTTTCCGCCTCCCGCTTCGCCTATCCGCGAAGTGCCACCCGATCTCTGGAGAACGGCTGGGCTGGATGACGCGCGGGAACTGGCGCGGCACCGCATCGCAACGGCGGACACCGTGAGGACCCTTCTGGGGCACGGGGAAATTCTGATCGATGATGTCCCTTCCCTCGAAACGCGGGGTACCCGGGCGCGTGACCTGCATCCGACGGAGGAGATGCTGAGCCTGCTGGAAGAACTCGCGGGGGCCGGCGCCAGAGAGATCCCCGAGGCGGAGCTGATGGCCGTATGGATCAGGGCGCGCCTGGCCCGGGTGCGTGACCTCGAGGAGACGGCAAATCGCCTCGAGGCCCGAGCTGAGGCCGCGGGGCTCGGCCTGGCGAAACGCCGGCGCCTTGCGCGGACGGCCGAACGCGCGACGAAGGACCTCCGGGAGGGGCGGCGGGCGGCCGGTGAAAAGGCGCTGCGGTCCGTCCTCGCGGAAATGCCGGCGCACCGGGAAGCACGCTACATCCTTGCGAGCATCGCGATGGAGCGCAACGATCTTGGCACCGCTCGTAAGGAGCTACGGACGCTTCTGAGAGATTACCCCGGCTACGCGCAGGGGTGGACCGCCCTCGGGACGCTCGACTGGCAGGCGGGTGATCGCGCCGGCGCCGGGGCAGCCTTTGGGCACGCGACTGACGCGGACCCCTACTACCCGGAGGCACTCGCCAATGCGGGTCTCATCGCGGCCGAGATGGGCGACTACGACACGGCCCGGGAGATGCTCGCGCGGTTGCGCGCGATTTCGCCGGGAGGGCCAACGACGGAGGAGCGCGCCCTTATTGATGCCCTCGGTGGAGAGTGAGGGAACGGTCGAGTACCCGACTGTCGGAGTCTGGGAAGCAGACCTCGAGAACACCGGGAATTCCCTGGGCCGCTAAAGCATCCGCTTCCCTGACGCGATAAGCATCACGCATCGTGACACCAGCACTTGGCGATGCCATCCGTTCTGCATATCTCTCCCAAGGTCTCAAGGGCGCACGGTCGGGTTGACGGGCAGAACCGGGATCAACGATACTTCTCGGGTGGGGGGGTTTCGTCAGCGGAAAATGTGAGCCCTTGATGTCCTTTCTACAACGAACGCTGACGCAACCTTCAACGGGTCCCTCGCGTCTCCTCTTTGTGCACGTCCTGATTACAGTTGTTCTGCTGGCTGCCCTCTCCGACGCCCATGCGGCCCCCCTCGACGAGCAGGTCAGGGCCGCGTCCCTTCGCGATTACATCCACGGCATGACCAAGGAAATCGCGGAACAGGAAGTCGGACAGGCGGGCGTCCCCGCGCTGCTAAATCTGCTCCGTGAACCCGATTTTCCCCGCCGCGACAACGTCGTCGCCTTCCTGACCTATCTCGGGGGCGAACGAGCCACGCAAGAAATTCTGAATTTTCTTCGCAGCCCCCCCGCATCCGTCACGATTCCCGAGGAAGACCGCGCATTGCTGCTCGCGCCCCAGGCTCTCGGCCATATCGCCTCCCGGGGGCATCCGGCTGCACTGAGAGCCCTCCTCGCCATGACGGCCCAAGGGTCCGGCGGAGGCCTCCTTTCGAGGGCGGCGGCCCGGGGTCCGGCGCCGGCAGCATTGCGTGATGATCTGCTGGAGATGGCGCTGCGCGGCCTCGCATATTGCCGGGACGAAGCGGCCGCCCAACGCATTTTGGAGATCGCCGAGGGGAGCATTGTGCCCGCGCCGGGAGGTCGCTCCCTCGAGAAAGCCGCGGCTTCCGCACGGGGGCTTTTCGAATTTGTGACGGAGCCGCCCGGCCCCGGAGGCCCGCCGGACGACCCGATCGCAAGCCTGGCGCAGCAGGCGGCCGATCCCGCGACGGACGCGCATGAGCACAAGCTCGACTACGCCAACCACGTGGATCACAACGATCCGATGACGGACACGCGGCTCGACCAGGTCTTTGCCGAAGCCAATACGCTCATCGGCATCTCCGACTTCGCCGAGGACGTTGCCTGCTGCAACACCCTCGCCCGGAAAGGAACGGCACAGACCTTCGGAACGCCGGGCGACGGGCTCGACGTCATCGACGATCTCGACGAGCAAATCGCGGTGCAGTTGGTCAACCCCCCCCGGGTCAAGGTCGTGCGCATCATCAACTTCTGCGGGGCGCCCGGGACGAACATTATCGGGTGTTCGGGGGTTAGCGGCGTCTTCATGGCGCTCGTGCGGAAGACGAACCTCACGAGCGAGGCGATCCTGTGGGCCCACGAGTACGGGCACAACGTGGGGCTCAACC
>CBDUXZ010000205.1:0-4603 GCA_965371325.1 uncultured bacterium
CATCATGGGGGTCCTGACCCTCGCGGCGAGCAAGGGAACCCGGGTGATACTCCGTGCAACCGGTGACGAGGCCGGACCCGCCGTGGAACGGCTAAGCGAGCTCATCGAAAACAAGTTCGGCGAAGAGTAGGGAGCGACAGCGGAATGGCCACAAACGACCGTTCCGATCAAATCGTGCTCACCGGAATTGACGCCTCTCCGGGCATCGCCATCGGCGAAGCTTACCTTGTAAGCACGAGGGGGCCCGGCATTCCGGTCTATGAGATCGATGCTGAAGGCGTCGGGGACGAGATAGTGCGCTTCCGGGACGCCGTGGAGCGCTCCAGGGAACAGATACTGCGGCTCAGGGATCAACTCACCGGTCCCGAGGCGCTCAGCCACATTTTCGATGCCCACCTCATGATCCTCGAAGACGTCATGATCATCGAGGAGACCAGCCGGAACATCACCGCTCACCGCGTCAATGCGGAGCAGGCGCTCCGGGCGATCGTCGATCGGGTTACCGATCTCTTCAACGCCGTCGGCGATGAGTACATTCGCGAGCGGCAGAGCGATCTGCACGTTGTCGCCGACCGCGTGATGCGCAACCTCATCGGGGAAAACCCGGAGATAACCCAGAAGGTGCCGGCCGAAATGATCGTGGTGGCCCACGATCTCTCTCCCGCGGATACCGCACAGCTCGACAAGAAATGCGTGACAGGCTTCATCACCGACGCGGGGGGGAAGACCTCCCACACGGCGATTATCGCCCGGGCACTCGAGATCCCCGCCGTGGTGGGGCTCGAAAGCGTCACGAGACTCATCAGCCCCGGGGATACCCTGATCGTGGACGGTTGTACCGGGGTTGTCCGCATCAATCCTGACGCGCCCACCATCGAGCAGTACCGCAAGAAGCGCGATGAGTACCTCGCCCTCGAGAGGGAGCTGCTCAGGTACACGGATCTTCCCGCGGAGACGAAAGACGGCTACCCGATCAGGCTCGTTGGAAACGTCGAGCTGGTAGAGGAAATACCCTCACTCCTGGCCCACGGAGGGGCCGGTGTCGGGCTATTCAGGACCGAGTTTCTCTACATGAATCGCGATGATTTGCCAGACGAAGAGGAGCATTACAAGATCTACCGTTCGGTCATAGAACGGGTAGCGCCGCATCCCGCCGTGATCCGTACCCTCGACCTGGGGGGCGACAAGTTCTCCACGCCGGTCGATCTGGCGCCGGAACTAAATCCCGCGCTTGGTCTCCGGGCGATCCGCTTTTGCCTGAGAGAGGTTGAACTCTTCAAGACGCAGTTGGCGGGGATCCTGCGCGCAAGCCTTCATGGGCGTACGCGAATCATGTTCCCCCTCATCTCCGACGTGGACGAGATTCGCGAGGCCAGGGCGATCCTCGAAGATGTGAAAGGATCGCTCGACGAGCGGGGGGAGCGCTACGACCCCAAGGTCCCGGTGGGTATCATGGTCGAGACGCCCAGCTCGGCGATGATTAGCGATATGCTCGCTTCTGAAGTCGACTTCTTCAGCATCGGCACGAACGATCTCATCCAGTACACGCTTGCCGTGGATCGCGGGAACGAGCAGGTCGCTTACCTCTACGAGCCGCTTCATCCGGCAAACCTTCGGCTCATCCGCTACGTGGTGGAGTCGGGGCACGGCGCAGGCATCCCCGTCATGATGTGCGGGGAGATGGCGAACGATCCGCGCAACATCCTGATCCTGATAGGCCTCGGTCTCGACGAGCTTTCAATGAGCCCGCTCGCCATTCCGTGCGTGAAGCGTATCGTAAGGGGTTCCACCCTTCACGAGGCCCGCGGACTCGTAGAGCACGCCCTTCAGCTTCGGACCGCCCGCGAAGTCCGCCGCTTTCTCAAGGAAGAAACCGATCGGCGTTTCCCCGGTCTCCTTCCGGGCTGACCCTTCCTTTCCCTGACCCCCACTTGCCCGTTGCGCACCCCGGAGGGATAGGCGGGGCGTTGACAACCTGCGCGTCTCTGTTAGTCTTACCGACTCGAATTTGGCCGGGGGGGCGACAAAAGGCCCGCCCAAGGACGCCGACAGGGAGTGCGTTCCATGCCCGCCAAGAACTTTCTTTTTACCTCTGAGTCCGTCTCGATGGGCCACCCCGACAAGGTGGCTGACCAGGTATCCGACGCGGTTCTGGACGCCATGATCGCGCAGGATTCCAGAAGCCGGGTGGCCTGCGAAACCCTCATCACCACAGGTGTGGTGGTGCTGGCAGGGGAGATTACCAGCAAGGCGGCCGTGGAGATTCCCGATCTCGTTCGGAGCGTGATTCGGGATATCGGCTACACGTCGAGCCGGATGGGCTTCGATGCCGATACCTGCGGCGTCCTTGTGAGCCTGGACAGGCAGTCCGCGGATATCGCTCAGGGCGTGGATGAGGGGGAGGGTCTTCACAAAGAGCAGGGGGCGGGCGATCAGGGCCTCATGTTCGGCTATGCCTGCGACGAGACCCCGGAGCTGATGCCGCTGCCCATCCAGCTGGCCCATCAACTCGTGGCCAACCTTGCTTCCCTGCGGCGTTCCGGCGAGGTGGATTGGCTGAGGCCGGACGGAAAATCCCAGGTGACCGTGGAGTATGCCGACGGCCGTCCCATCCGTGTGCATACGGTCGTCATCTCCGCACAGCACAGCGAGGGCGTGGGTTACGACGCCATCCGCGAGACGCTCCTCGAAAAACTCATCAAGAAGACCGTGCCCGCCCAGTATCTCGACGAGAAAACGGCCTACCACGTGAACCCCACCGGCCGCTTCGTTGTCGGAGGGCCCCAGGGAGACTGCGGGCTTACGGGCCGCAAGATCATCGTGGACACCTACGGCGGCATGGGCCGCCATGGCGGGGGCGCCTTCAGCGGCAAGGACCCGAGCAAGGTTGATCGTAGTGCGGCTTACGCGGCCCGGCACGTGGCGAAGAACGTGGTTGCAGCGGGGCTTGCTTCGCGGTGCGAGGTCCAGGTGGCCTACGCCATCGGACTGGCCGATCCGGTCTCCGTGTCTGTCGATAGCTTCGGCACCGGGAAGATTGCCGACGAGAAGATCTCGGAGCTTGTCAGGGGTCACTTCGATCTCAAGCCCCGATCGATCATCGAGCGGCTCGATCTGCTGCGCCCGATCTACCAGGAGACGGCCTGCCACGGCCACTTCGGCCGGTCCGGCGAAAAGTTCATCTGGGAGCGGGTGGACAAGGCCGATGCGTTGCGGGCCGATGGAGGCCTGAAATATGGGCGGCCCGCCCCCTTTACCCCCGATCCGGAAGGACTTTTGATGAAATATGATGTGAATGATCTGAAGCTTGCACCAGAGGGGAAGCGGCGGATTCTCTGGGCCGATCACGACATGCCGGTCCTCCAGCGCGTTCGTGAGCGTTTCGAGAAAGATCTGCCCTTGAAGGGGTTGCGGATGTCCGCCTGCCTCCACGTGACGGCCGAAACTGCGAATCTTGCCCGGACCCTCAAGACGGGAGGAGCCGATCTTCTCCTTTGCGCTTCCAACCCCCTCTCAACGCAGGATGATGTGGCGTCATCCCTCGTGGAGGATTTCGGCATTTCGGTTTTCGCGATTCGCGGCGAAGACAACGAGACCTACTACCGGCATATAAAAGATGCCATCGATCATAACCCCGAGATCACAATGGACGACGGGGCCGATCTGGTGAGTGCGATACTTTCCGATCACCCGAACCTTCACGACAAGGTGATCGCGAGCATGGAGGAGACCACGACCGGGATAATTCGCCTCAAGGCGATGGAGCGGGAGGGCGTTCTCAAGTTTCCCGTTATCGCGGTCAACGATGCCCAGACCAAGCACATGTTCGATAACCGCTATGGTACGGGACAGTCCACGCTCGACGGCATCATCCGGGCCACGGATATCCTGCTCGCCGGGAAAACCGTGGTCGTGGCGGGCTACGGATGGTGCGGGCGCGGCGTTTCGAGCCGGGCGCGCGGCATGGGGGCCAACGTGATCGTGACGGAGGTGGAGCCGATCAAGGCGCTCGAAGCCCACATGGACGGGTTCCGCGTGATGCCCATGATCGAGGCGGCGGCGTGCGGCGATCTTTTCATCACGGTCACGGGCGACATCCATGTGCTCCGCAAAGAGCATTTCGATGTCATGAAAGACGGAGCGATGCTGTCGAATTCGGGACACTTCAACGTCGAGATCGATCTCGAGAATCTTGCAAAGATATCCAGCGAGAAGAAGACCGGGGTGCGAAATTTCGTCGATGCCTACAAACTCGCGGATGGACGGACGATTTTTGTTCTCGCCGACGGTCGGCTGATCAATCTTGCCGCCGCGGAAGGGCATCCCGCCAGCGTTATGGACATGAGCTTCGCGGGACAGGCGTTGGCCTCGGAGTATGCCGTCGAGAACCGCGGTAAGTTGCCCGTGAAGGTGGTCCAGATTCCCGAGGAGATCGATCGCTGGGTCGCGACGCTCAAACTGGAATCGATGCAGGTCTCGATCGACGAGCTGACCGCCGAGCAGAAGAAGTATCTCAGTTCCTGGAACATCGGCACCTGATTTCGTCTTAACGAGCGTTCAGCGGAGGGGGAGACCTGCCTTTGGACGGGTTGTCCCGCGGGGG
>CBDUXZ010000206.1:0-4584 GCA_965371325.1 uncultured bacterium
ATTGGACTCGGCAGGGTCTTCACGGCTCGCGATCCGCTCCCTTCAGCCTTTCGGTCATCCGGCGGCGCGTCACGACCCAGTCGGTCCGTCCGAGCAGATGATCGTAAAGCGCCACCACCGAGATCATATTCTTGAGAATGGCGTAGAAGAAGACAAACAGGCCGTAGCTGACCGTGTACCATAAACTGTAGCCGGTCAGAGAGGTCCGCACGGCTACGACTGTCTGGAAGGGACCACTCAAGAGTGTCACTATCGCAGAGACCCAGAGAAACCAGTGCGCGGTCAGGGGAATATATCCCTGATAGAGGAGCAGGCTCAGAATGATCGGGAAAATCTGGAGCGTCACCGCCGGGTAGGTCTCCCGGTACAAAAACAGGTAGGTCCAGTAGATCTTCTGCCATATACTCAAATAGGAAGTCGCCCAGAATTTTCGCTGATACTTGATACTTACTTCGAGCCATCCCTGGCTCCAGCGCTTCCGCTGGAGCCAGAAGGAACGAAAATCATGGGGCGCCAGCTCGGTGGAGATGATGCTCCGGTCATGCATGATGCGATACCCTTCGAGCAGCGCCTGCGACGAAGCGTCGATGTCCTCGGTCATCATGCGCGGATCAAACTTGACCTTCTCGAAAACCTCCCTTCGCCAATAACCGTTCGAGCCTCCGAAGATGCCGGTGTCCACGAATAGCGATCGCGCGGGGTGGCTGATGCCGTAGATACACTCGAACTCAACCGCGATCATCCTGGTCATGGCGTTCTCGTCATAATTCCGGATGATGTTCCGCCCCTGAACGATGTCATAGTCCGCCGCAAGCCAGCGCCAGGCCTTCTCGAGACAGTCGGGCATGGGTTGATGATCGGCGTCGAGAATCCCCACGATCTCACCCGTCGCAGCCCTGATCCCCGCATTCAGGTTCTCCGCCTTCGATTCGCTGTCCAAGACGTGCATCACCCTGAGTTCCGGATGCCGCGCGGCCAGGCTTCTAAGCTCCGAGTCCACGGGGAGTTCCACAGGGCTGTTATAGGCGAGAATCACCTCCAGGCCATCCGCGGGGCGCCGCACCCGGGTAAGGAGGTGCTGGAGCGTATCGATTATGATGTCCTGCTCGTTGGGGAGGTACGCGGCGACGATAAGGGTCGATCTGGGAAGAGGACGTGTGGGTGCGACGTGCTTCGCGCCGCTGACACCTATCGCAATTTTCACCTGCTGGAAGAACCGATCGAAGGTCCCGCTCGGCTCTCCCGCGGGATGGGCGTAGCGGCGGACGAGCGAAATTACGGTCTCGGCCACGATGACGATCGCGGTGATGAGGTACATGCTCGCGACGAGGATGTGCAGGAGGAAAAGATCTTGGCCGCCGAGCCGGAGAAAGTAGTAGAGGATAGCGGGGATGCCGATGATCACGACATGCGTAAAGATCACCTTGTCCCATCCGAGGGGCCGTTTCTGATCCATTCGCGCGTTCCTAATCCTGCAACGCTGGAAACAGCCGGGAGACTCAGGATCCGCTCTGTGCGGGCTGCACGCTGATTAGCGCAAGAAATCCAGCGAGGCTAAATTTAGAGGGCTATCCGAGTACGCCCTCAGTATCAAATTTGTGTCCCCCTTAGCCAGTTTTTTAATCGCGATCGGTAAAACAGCGAACTGCGGTACCGGGCAACGCGAAAGCGTAAGACAGAAGCGTTCCCTGAGCAGGCGACCATGACCGGGACGTTCTGCACGCACTTCACCCGGCGGCGGACCGTCCGCGACACATCTTTAGATTATCGTTGAATTAAGGCGCGATCTTGAGCCTTCGCCGGGGACCCGGCGACCATGCAAGCCCTTCCAGCCAGGGAAGACTAACGCCGTCCGAGGGCGGGCCCGATGACACTGTCCGATGCGTTCCTGAGGGCCTCGACGACCCCCTCGGCGAAACGCGCCCTCCCCTTATCGGTCCAATGGCAAATGTCGATGAAATGCTCATTGTCCTTGGGAATGAAACGTTCCATATCAAAGAACAGAGCTTCGGAATGTCTGGCCGCGACGGTTCGGATGACCTCGTTGTGCGTCTTGATTGCTTTGATCACGTTCTCCTTGATTCCCCAAATTTCCACCGCAACACTCTCCGGCTCGAAGCTGTAATCCGTAAGCTGCGACATGAATCTTTCATTCGAGTAGTCCGCCGGCAGATAATAAGCATAGGTCATGAGAAGAACGCGCTGATCCCGTGCTTTGGCCAGCTTCAGCACCTCTTCGAGGTTCTTTTCAAAGACGCGCGCGCTCTTTATATCGCTCCCCTCTACCAGCCAGGGGTCATCACTCGGTTTGTTGTAGGGGGATGATTCAAAATCCGGATCGAAGCGGACCTCGAACCACCCGTATATCTTCGCGCCCAGCGTCGCGACGAGAGACTTCGAAAGCCAGGCATGCCGATCTCGCCAGTCGAAGATCGGAACAAACTGCCTGTAATAGATGAACTGCGTGTAGTCGTCCCTGAAAATCTCTGGTGGGTAATTGTTGGCGCGGGCATCGTTGATACCGTGATAGAAAATGACGAGATCGATATTGTAGTCCGCATACCAGAACTGATACTTCCAGAGCGAGTCGTAGGTCATATGAGCAGGAACGCCGGTTGAGGCCACGCGTACCCGAAGTCGCTCGTCCTTGAAAAAGGGGTCGTCGTTCATGAGGCGCTGAAACTCGGGTTGGAAGTTCCGGGTTATGAAAGCGGAGGCTCCGAGGGCGAGCACCCGGAATTCACCCTCGGGAATATCATGTTCGAAGTCCGGATCCCTGAATCCGTTTATGTAGGAAGCAACGCGGGGATAGACGAGCGTGCGGGAGTCGTTCGAGAGGTGAACCAGCCTCAATCCGATCTCGAGAAGGATCAGCGTGAAGGCTAGGCCTATAAAAGTAGCGAGAAGATTCTTCCCGAGGTCCGTCAGGAAGCCGACAATCGGATTCGGTTCAGCGGCTTTTCGATTCATACCCAACGTCCGGGAAAAAATTGACCGGTGGACGCGCCCCTAGGGACCCGAAGCCGAACTCGAAATCAGGCGCCCATAGATACGGGAGCTTCCCATAGTTTCGGATAAAACGGCATTCGGCATGAATCCCGGGCGTCATTTTCGAACGGCACGACACGCTGCACGCGCGCTTGTTTGTCGACGGGGGGTCGACCCTCAAAGCTCCCTGCCCTATCGGGATGTCACGAAGGGCCAGAGTCCGTCCGGGCCCGCTTCGAAACTCTTCCGGCCGATCAGAGCGGCCCACTCGTTCTCGGTGCCGTACTCCGTCCGCCAGGACCACAACCGGCGCGTCGCAAAGTGCAAGGCATGCTCGTAGGTGAACCCGAGCGCGCCGTGGACCTGATGGGCGATGCTTGGTGCGGCCTCGGCCGCCTCGCCGACACGCACCTTCGCCACGGCAATTTCGAAGGTCGGATCGGCTAGAGCCTCCCGGCTGCCCTGATCCATTGCCCGGTCGGCGGCGCTGAAGGCCACCTCGGCAGCGACCTGAGACGCCGCCGCGTGACCGGCAAGCCGCGCAAGCTGGTCCTGGATCATCTGAAACCCTCTGATCGGTCTTCCGAACTGCACCCGTTCACCGGCGTATTTGACGGATTGGGTGAGCAAGTAACCGAGCGCGCCCGCCATCTGCGCCGATCGGATCATCGCCCCGTAAAGGCGTATCGATCCGGCCGGAAGCGGAGAGGAGGCCAGATTCAGCACCGGTGCGTTCTCGAAAACCAGATCGTCACGCGGTTCACGTGCGACGTTCTCTCCGCCAATGATCCGCGCCGTCTTCGTTTTCACCAGGCCCACCCTCGCACCGTTCGCCCCCCCAGCCATGAAGACCGCGTGCCTCGCGACCGCACCCCAGGGAACGCGCTGGGCGCGGCAGGCAAGACGATCTCCCGCCAGCGATTCCTCCGGCAATGCGTCGGGAAGGATCGTGAGCGGACCGTCCGGAGGCTCCAGGCCCGACCGCGCAAGCAGCCAGGCGGCAAGGAGAGTCTCGGCGAGCGGAAGGGGGACGGCATGCCGCCCCGAAGCAGTCAGGATAAGGAAGGCCTCTCCCCACCCGCCCCCCGCGCCGCCGAAAGATTCGGGAACATGGGTGCGTGTCAGTCCGCTCTCTTCGACGGCATCCCAAAGCTTCCCCGGCCACTCACCCTCCTCCGCCCTCTGGATCAGCGCGTGGGTCACCATTTCGCCGAAAAGGCGGGATAGCGTGTCATCCAGAATCCCGCGGACCTCATTCATCGGAGTCCGAGCCCCCTTGCGATAATTCCCCGCAGGATTTCGCGGGTGCCGCCCCGCAGCGAGAATGACGGCGCGATCTGGGTCAGCAGGGCGAGCATCTTCTGGTAATCGCTTGCGCCGGCGTCGGCACGGGGCTCGTGATCAAGGACCGACTGGGCAAATCCCGGCAGAGCCTGCTCGAAGATGCCTCCGAGATCCTTCACGACGCACGCTTCGAGCGCCGGACTCTCCCCTTTGTCGATAAGCCCCGCGACGCTGATCGACATGGTCCGGAGCGTGGCCAGGTTCGCCACCTGGCGTCCGATGCCGGTCAAATCAGGCTTTTCCGATCCCTTC
>CBDUXZ010000207.1:0-4558 GCA_965371325.1 uncultured bacterium
GCCTCCACCTCCTCCGTCGTCTCTTCGGCCTCCTCCGCTGCGGCCGCCTCGATCCCCTCTTCTTCCGCCGCGCTCTCCTCAGCTTCCCGTTCTTCCGCGGTTTTTTTCTCCAGTGCCTCCTTCGCCGCCGCTTGCGTGACGGTTTCTACCTCGACGGCCAGGGGATCGGCGGAACCCGATTCCCCATCGTCTTCTACCCCCGCATCCTCTGCGACCTCGGAATCGGACATGGCCTCGTCCGAAGGCAACACCCCGGGCCCGTCGATCACAAGCTGCGGTTCGATCTCGTCCCCGGCGGCCTCCCCGATCTCAACGGCGAGGGGTGCGCCCCCCGGGTTAGCTCCCTCGTCGTCGATCAGTATTTCGAGATCATCGAGCGCGCCGTCGGCCGTATGCGCCGGTGATTCTTCTTCTGTTCCCGTCTTGGGTTCTTCGTGGCCTTCCTGAAACGCATCGGGCCGAATCAGTATCTCCTCGAATTCAGCAGCGGGATCGATGGTCTCCTCCGGCGCTTCATGCACCGGCGCCTCCGGGGGCTCACCGGGCGGCGCGGCTCCCTCCGGGATTCCGTTGTCGATCATAATGTCGTGCGTGGGGGCTTCTTCCTCCTCCGCAACCGCCTCCGTGATCTCGTCTCCTGCCTCTTCCAGCTGTGGTGCGATCTCCGGCTCCCCTGATCCTCCTGGCGCCTGGGGTTCCCGGGGCTCCAGATCGACGGGCATGCCGGCAATCAGGGCCAGCGCCCCTTTCGCTTCGTTGACGAAGCGGCTTGCCCTGAATTCGTCGCCGCGCAAGGTGGCGATCAGGGCCAGCCTTCGGCATTGATCGGCGACCTTGGCCCATTCCTCAGTCGACTCATAAATCTCCTTCAACCGTATTCGAGGCTCATGACGGTCAGGAAAACGCACGGCCACTTTTTCCAGAATCCGCGCCGCGCCCTCGGTCTTGCCGTATTTCCGGTAGACCTCCGCTTCGGAGAAGGCCACTTCCAGGCGCTCGTCCTCGGACAGATCGTCCGCCTCCTCGGGAGGCGGGGCGTCCCCGCTCTTCTCACTTCCGGCGATCTCTATTTCGTACGTTTCCTGCTCGCCTTTGATCAGCTCTTTCGCGGGCTCCGTCGCCGGCTCTTCCAGAGGTTCCGATTCCTCTTCGGCCCCTTCCTCGACGGCCGTCTCCGGCGCTTCTTCCTGGCTTTCCTCCCGCAGTTCCTCTGCGGATTTCTCCGCGGTATCCCCTCCGGCCTCCTCCGCTACTTCTCGCGGCATCTCCTCTCCGGGGGGACTCTCCACGTGATCGGGTTCTTCCCGGGCATTCTCCCTCGGGAACGCCTCGGGCCTCTCCAGAATCACCTCGGATATCTCGTTGATCCGCGCGGCGAGATCGCGGGACTTCCCCCGTTCTCCCGCTTCCTCATAGAGCTGCGCCGCCTTCTCGAAGAGCACCTCCGCATCGCCAAGGAGTTCCAGGTGCAGCTTGGCTTCACCGAGAAGCTCCAGCGTCAACGGTTCTTCCTCGATCGCCCTTGCTTCCTCGAGGGTGCGGATTGCCAGCTTGTGATCACCGTGCGCCAGGTAAAGCTTTCCGAGACGCACGATGAGCTTCGGGTCTTCCGTGGACGCCTTGCGCATTCGCTTGACGACCTCGAGCAGCTCCGGTGAGTGCTCGTCGAGATCCGAGGTCGCATCAACGAGTTGCGCGTAAGCCGCTTTTGGAAATCCCTCCTTGTAGTAGAGCTCGGCCACCTTCACCCTTCGTTCGAGGTTCGGCGGCCCGACTTCACTAACCTTCTTCAGAACGTCGATGGCCTCGCGCTTCTCTCCCTTTCGATCCAGAACGTTTGCCGCGAGTTGGTAGTGGTGGACGACCTCCGAGAGCAGGCCCATTTTTTCGTTCAGTTCCGCCAGCTCGAGATGAATCTCGACCAGGTCGGGCTCCGCTGTCTGGATCCGCTTCAGAACCGCGATGGCTTTCGAATAGAAACCCTGGGAAGTGAAGGTGGAGGCGACGCGCCTGTATTCCGCCATGGCCTGGGCCTTGTCACCCAGACGATTCCAAAGATCTCCCACTTTGAGGCGCACGCTCGTATCGTTCGGATCGAACTTCAGAATTCTCTGGTAGTCCTTGAGCGCCCTATCGAAGTTTCCCTTGGAGAGATGCTTCTGGGCGGAGGCGATCAGCTTGCTTTTGTTAACGCTCGCCATTTCCTGCCTTTCGGAGGCGAAAAATCAACGACAAGGCGCGCGATCCCCGGAAGATGGAACACAAACCGGTGTCATGCCTGGCACGTAGCATGGCCCTCCCCCAGACCCCGGATACACCGGTGTTCTGCTTCGGGGCGGACCCGGACGGAGAGTGACCAGGACACACGCCTGTATTCCGCTTATCGGCCGGTGAACGCCCGGCCTTGAGAGGGAGAATCCCTACAAACAATTGATTTTACTATTGAAATTATAGGGTTACGCGGAGGCTGGACTCGACGGAGCCGGGCTCACCGCGCGATCAGCGAGAGCGCAGCCCGGAGGCCGAGGAGATAGCTTTCGGGGCCGAACCCTGCGATCTGCCCCCGGCAAACGGGGGCCGTGTAGGAGGTCCGGCGGAATGATTCTCGCTTGTACAGGTTGGAGAGATGCACCTCGACGGCCGGAAGCTCGCAACCTGCGACCGCGTCCCGCAACGCAAGGCTCGTGTGCGTCAGAGCGCCCGGATTGATAAGGAGGGCGTCGTGCTTGCCCATTGCCCCGTGGATGCGATCGATGATCTCCCCCTCGTGGTTGGACTGGAAGATCGTCAGATCGGCGTCGAGCTTCTTTGCCTCCGCGCGCAGCCGCTTGTTTATCTCCGCGAGCGTGGCCGTTCCGTAGATCTCTGTCTCCCGCTTCCCCAGAAGATTGAGGTTCGGTCCGTGAACAACGAGAATCTTCGGCCGTTTTGCTTTAGCCCGGGCGCGCGGCATGCTTAAAGCTCCTCTCTCAACCGCTCGATCGCCTTTCGAAGAAGATAGCGTCCTTTGCCGAAATTACCGTCCGACGAGAGCACGAGAACAATGAAATACTCCTCATTAATGAGTTTGATGACGATGATGTTTCGATCCGAACTGATGGTCACCTCGTTCAGCTGGCCGGCATCCAGAGAACCGCAAATCTTCCGAACTTCCTGCAGCGTTCTCGAATATTCGATCCCGACCGCCTGCACATCCACATTCTCGCCATGCGCGAGGTACTCATCAATGGCGATCCCGTCCATCCCCATGATGACCCCGGCCACGCCTCCACCGGCGTTGTCGACCACCTCCTGAAGAATCTCCCTGAACGTCATCGGGCTGCTCCTTTCCTGATATTGGCGAGCCAGCGATTCAAGGTCTCTATATTCTCCTCTACCTTTCGGCGAACAATCCGGTCACCCGCGGGAGGGGCTTCAACAGGCGCTTCCGTCTCGGGGGCGAGATCGGTGAGATCTCTCGTCGCACCCTGTCTTTCCGGATTGCCGTTCGGAAGCGCGCCGGATCTCTTTTCAAACTCCGGCGCCGGGGTTTCCTCCGCCTGCACCGCCTCGAAGGATGACTCCGTTGTGCCAGCCTCTTTCGGAATGCTGTCCCGTGCTTCGGGCGCGAGCGATGATTGCGCGATATCGAGCCCGTCAAGCAGATGCTGCGGCGGGACATCGACCGCCGCAGCCGGTGCATCCGGGCCTTCGCCTTCCAACGGCTTCGTCAGCGGAGCCGATGCCTCGTTGTCGGGAGCCTGCTTCTCGAGAATTGCAATCGCCTGACGCGCCTCTTCATCCTCAGGGTTCAGGGCAAGTGCGCGGGCGAAGGCCTCGAAGGCGGCATCACGATCCCCAAGACCCCGCCTGGCCTCACCGAGCAGGCGATGGGCCAGGGCGTTCTCCGGGGCGTACGCAACCGCCTGCGCCAGTTCTCCGGCGGCCTCCTTGTACTGCTCGAGCGAAAGCTGAGCCCGCGCCAGCGCAACGCGTCCGCTCGCGTAGGCCGGATGACGCTCCACCCCCGCCCGGGCGGTTTCCAGTGCCTCCGGAAGGCGATTCGCCTTCCGGTATGCTTCGGCGAGGGGCGCGAAAACCCGCGAGTCGGGATCCCGCTGCAGAAGCTTGTTGTACCTCTCAATATCATTTGTAATTTCAGCCATTTAGACAATTCGGGCAACGGTGGGTGCGCGGCCCGTTCTCCTTATCGCGGCGCGATCGCATCGGACGCATCCTTATATAGAGCGTGCCGTACGGGCGCCGCGTGAAATGCCGAGGCTAGATGGATCTCCCTTCGAGATCAAGTAAATCGAGCAACTTCCTGATGGGAACCGTGATCAGCTCGCAACGCCCTATTCGCCGGATCCCGACGAACCGGATCCCACTCCCCTTGCGCTTCTTGTCGGCCTTCACGACACGCTCCCAGGCCGACCGATTGAAGGCCGGCGGCCTGCCCGGCAACCCGGCGGCCAGTACGAGATCCCTGATGCGCATCGGAGCGTCGGCACTGCAAAGCCCCAAACGGGCCGAGATTCGCCCCGCCATGATCATTCCTATCGCGACGGCTTCACCATGC